>JAVHLI010000003.1 GCA_031082185.1 bacterium
CCCCCTATATAGAGACCCCCCCCTAAAACATTGGGTGTTGTGGTGTCGTATGTTGCGGACGACACTTAAACCCTTAATAAACCCAGACCAGAGCAGCCCCCTTCGGGGGAAAGACCAGAGCCTCCGCCGCCGACCACACCTCTAGGGGTGTGGCGTCGTCGGGAAGACCAATGCGACGACCCAGACCAGGGCAATTGCCTTCGATCCCGGCCGGAACCCTGTTGACGGGCGTGGCCTGTAGGCCCCGCTTTCGAGCGTTGACCCTACCGGCCAGCCACATGATGACGACAACAGAACGAAGCCAGCAGGGCTTAGAGCCTGCTTGCCTTGTCGTTCATTGCCGCCACATTTCATAATCCGCCGTGTTTGTTTAGCCTCGGCCTTCTGCCTGCGGCGGTTATTGTGGGCAGCGGTGCTTCTCGGCCGCCGCCAGGATCGCCAGCTCCGTCGCCTTCTCGCGCAGGATGGGGGTCCACACGAAGCAGCGGGCGCAGTGGATCTCGACGTACCGGGCTGTAACCTCTAACCGTAAGTGAGAGGGCAACAGGCGGCGGATCTCCTCGAATGGTTGCATCGAACGGGCTCCTCTCAGGTGTTGTCGTTCAGGAACGACGCTAAAACGAGCGAGAAAAGGCGGACAACCGTGGATAATTCGCATGGGATTCCCCCCGCTTCTGCCCAAGTGGCTGCATTTAGGCGGCGAATCGTGATTCGTCGGGGGTTGATAAGCGAACATTTGTTTGGTATACTTCGGGCGCTGGTTCCGGGCCTGGCGGCACATTCCACCCGCCTGGTTCCCGAGGTCGCGAAGTCCTGCCCCGGATGGGGGGCGCGCCTGCAGTGGTCGATAGTGGACTGCTGGAGGTTGTTTTATTTTGGGGCGTTCCTGTGTGTCCAGCGCCAACCGTGGCCAGCAAGCCGCCGAACGGGCGCAGGCTTGCCAACAATCCGATGACCTCCGGGTCGTGTGGATTCAGAAACCGTCGCCCGCCGTGCAGCAAGACTTCCTGAACGGACTTGCCGAGATAATCGCGGCGGCTATCGTCGCAGGAGAACTGAAACCAGGGAGCGAATGGTCCCGGCTGGAGGTCGGCGATGCCTAACGCAGCAGCTATTTATGCCCGTTACTCGTCCAATCTACAGTCCCCTACCTCCGTTGACGATCAAATCGCCTTCTGCCACAAAGCCGCCGCACGGTTTGGCCTCGCCATCGACAACCGGCACATCTACCAGGATCGTGAGGTTTCCGGGGCCGTCGCCGACCGGCCCGGATACAGGCAGCTGATGGAAGCGGCCGAGAAGCGTGAAATCACAGCGGTAATCGTTGAGGCGCAGGATCGCCTCTGGCGCGACCAGGCCGAAATGCACTCTGCCCTGAAACGCCTCCGCTTCTGGGGCGTTAAGGTCTTCTCCGTGGTAACAGGTACAGACCTGACGGACAGGAGCGGGCGAATCCTGGCAACCGTCGTCGGACTCCAGGACGAATCGTTCTTGGATAATCTGCGGGAAAAGACTCACCGAGGACTGAGCGGTCAATTTGGCCGGGGCTTCAGCACGGGCGGTCGACCTTACGGGTATCTACTTGTTTCCGCCCCTGACCTTGTGACCGGGAAGCGGAACAGCCGGTTGCAGGTGGACGAGGCGCAGGCCGAAGTCGTGAGGCACATCTTCGCCATGTACGCCGCCGGGAGCAGCGCGAAAACGATCGCACACCGGCTGAACGAAAAAGGTGTCGTGCCGCCCCACGTGAAGGCCGGGCATAAGTCGAACGGATGGACGGCGGGAACGCTTGTTGGCGACCGCAAGCGCGGCCTGGGCGTTCTAAACAATGAACTTTATATTGGCCGCGTGGTGTGGAACCGTACCCGAAAGGACCGGGATCCAGAATCGGGACGACGCGTCCCACGACTACGGCCCCGCGAGGAATGGCTTAGCCGGGCGGCTCCAGAGCTCCGCATCGTGCCCGAGGATCTGTGGCAGCGGGTCAAAGCTCGGCAAGGAGAGGTCACCTGCCAGACCGGGGGTGGAAAGTTTAACCGTCGTAAGTTCTTGTTTTCCGGCCTGTTGAAATGCGGCGTGTGCGGCGCGAATTATGCCATGCGGAATGCTGCTTATTACGAGTGTTCCTTCCACCTCAACCGAGGGAAGACGGTCTGCGCGAATGGCCGCCTTGCGCGCCGTGATATCCTAGAGGAGCGGTTACTGCGGGCGATTGAGGAGGAGATTCTTTCACCCGAGTCCGTCGCATACCTGGCGCGAAAGGTGAACGACGCCCTGCAGCGGGCCAACTCAAGAGGCACGTCTGCGCGGCGCGCGCTGGAGGCCGAACTCCGCGAGGCCGAGCGGGAGGCTGAGAGCATCAAGCAGGCCGTGCGGCACGGCAAGGCAACGGCAACGCTGCTAGAGATGCTGGAGGAGGCCGAGGCCAAGATCCAGCGCCTCCGGGCGGAGCTGGGCGCGGAGCCGAGAGCGAAGGCCGTCGTGAAAGTCCTGCCGGGGCTTGTGGAGAGGTACGCCCGCGAGCTGCGGTCCGTCCTGGGCCACGACGTAGAACGAGCAAGGTTCTTGCTCGCCAGGCTCCTGGGTGAGGTCGTCCTGCGCCCAGATAAACAGGGGCTTGTAGCGGCGCTGCGAGGCGACCTGAGCGTTACCCTGGACGGTGCTGTTTCGACTGGTGCCGGGGGCGGGACTCGAACCCGCAAGGGGTTTCCCCCACTTGATTTTGAGTCAAGCGCGTCAGCCAGTTCCGCCACCCCGGCGCACACCAACCGCGCAACAACCAACAGGAATCATAGCATCTACATCTGCAGGCGTTCAATTCGACGCTACTCAGTGGGCCTGGAGTGCTCGAACTTGGGAGCGCCCCTGTGGGCCGGGACGGTGAGATCGCCCGCCCGGCTGATTGTGATGCCCATCCCCAGGGCCCGCAGGCCTTCCACCATCCCGCCGCGGATGTTGAGCGCACCCTCCAGCGTGGCGGGGTCGCCCAGCGCCACGATCGTGAACGGGCCCGTGAGCCGCGCCAGGTCTACCACCACCGTCCCTCCGACCTGGCCGAAACCGGTGGTGGCGGTTACCCGCTGACCGTTCACGGCAACGGCTTCCACGCCGGCGGCCCACAGTTCGTTGATGACGCTCACCAGGTCCTGGTAGGTTACCACGACCGGGCTACTGCCTGCCGGGTTGCTCTTGGCATCCTCCAGGCGCACGACGATCCCCGGTCCCTTCATCGGCTTCAGCCCTGCGAGCACGCGGAGGCTCTCCAGTTCCTTGCTCATCGCCGCCGTCAAGGTACGACCCTCTGCGGTGGCCTGCTCGTACTCCGCAAGACGCCGCTGCATCTCGCCGACCTTCCGCTCCAGCGCCAGCCGCACCTCACGCTCCTGCCGCAACAGCGTTGCCAGAGCGTACACGTTGCGGGTAGGCACCTCCGGCTGTGCGCTCAGAAACCGGCTGGCCCGGAACTGAACCACGAACAGGAACCCGATTCCCAGCAGCACCACCGCCGCAACTACCTGCTGACCGCTGACACGCCCGCGGGGTCGCGCGCTCATTGCCGGACTCCTCTTGTGCCGTTGGCGCGGCTGCCTGTCTCGCTCGCGGCTCGCGCCGGAATCCATGACGCGGTCTTAGGACCCAACAGTCTCTCGACGGCCTCGACGACCTGGGGGCCTGCCGTCACGCTGATGTCGCGAGCCTGCATCCGCACCTGCCGGCCCTCCGAGGTCACGGTGAGCAGCACCGGGCGGTCGCCACCGTGGCGGGCAAGCAGGTCCCGCAGACGCCGCAGCCCCTCCTCCCCGTGCCGGTCGGCGTCCACGAGGACGTGCAGCACCGCCTCGCCCGGCGGGCCGGCCCCCGGCGGGCCGGCTCCTGATGGACCGGCAGCGGGCGGACCGGCCTCGAGCGGAAAGACGCCGTCGGCCAGTACCTTCACCTGGTGCTCGGACGCGTCCAGGCGGCCGCGTACCACCACGATGGCGTCACGGCGCATATCCGCGTGGCTCTGCTCGTAAGTCTTGGGAAACACGATTACCTCGGCGCTGCCGGTGGGATCCTCCAGCGTCATGAAAGCCATGGCGGCGCCGTTCTTCGTTGTGGTGCGCTTCAGCGCCGTGATCAGCCCTCCGATGACCACGTCGCTCCGATCACGCAACTCCGGCAGTTGGGCGACCGTTGCGGTCACCCGCGCGGCCAGCGCGTCGCGGACAGAGGTCAGGGGATGGTCCGAGACGTACATGCCGAGCATGTCGCGCTCCATCGCCAGGAGATCGGCCTTGGAGAACTCTTCGCCCCCGGCCTGAGAAGTTCCCGCCGGAGCCGGCGGCGCGGCTTCGCCCGCGTCGAAAAGCCCGGTCTGTGCCCCTGCCCGTGCCTGCCGCTGGCCGCCGGCCAGGGCGGCTTCGACCTGCCGCAGCATCGAGGCGCGCGTGCGGCCGAGCGAGTCGAGGGCGCCGGCCTTCACGAGGCTTTCCAGCACCCGCCGGTTCACGACGCGACCATCCACGCGCATCACCAGGTCTTCGAGGGACGTGAACGGGCCCCCCTCCGTGCGCGCCCGCACGACGGCCTCGACCGCGCCGCCGCCGACGTGCTTGATCGCGGCGAGGCCGAACCGGATCGCGTTGCCGACCACGGTAAAGGTGTCCGCCGACTCGTTCACGTCCGGGGGCAGCACGCGGATGCCCATGCGTTCGCACTCGGAGACCGCGGTCGCGACCTTTGCCATCCAGTCCTGTCCCTGCGCCTCGGTGGTCAGCACCGCGGCCATGTACTCGGCGGGGAAGTTGGACTTGAGGTACGCGGTCTGGTAGGCAATCAACCCGTAGCACGCCGCGTGCGCCCGGTTGAAGCCGTAGCCCGCGAACGGCACAAACTGCTCCCAGATCTGATCTATCTTCCGCTTGGACACCCCACGCTTGCGGGCGCCGGCAATGAACTGCTCCCGCTGGGCCTCCAGCTTGTCCTTGATCTTCTTGCGTACCGCGTAGCACAGGACGTCGGCCTGGGCCAGGGTGTAACCGGCCACCACCTGGCAGACCGCCATTACGTCTTCCTGGTAGACCACCACGCCGTAGGTCTCGCCCAGCACCGCCTCCAACGAGGGATGCAGGTAGGAGATCGGCTCCTGCCCGTGTTTGCGGCGGATGTAGGACGGGATATTGGCCATCGGTCCGGGCCGGAACAGGGCCACCATAGCCATGATGTCCTCTATCCGGGTAGGCTTCAGCTCCTTCAGGTGACGGGTCATGCCCGCGCCTTCGAGCTGGAAGATGCCCACGGTCTCGCCCCGCGAAAGCAGATCGAAGGTGGCCCGATCGTCCAAGGGAATGGCCTTGAGGTCAATCACAACCCCCCGCACCGCTTCGATGATCTTGAGGGCCCGGTCCAGGATCGTCAGGTAGGAAAGGCCCAGGAAATCCATCTTGAGGAGGCCGATCTGATCAACGGCCCCCATGTCGTATTGGGTCATCACCAGGTCGCCCTTTGTGGCGCGCTGGAGCGGCACGAGGTCAATCAGCGGGTCGCGCGATATGATTACACCCGCGGCATGGGTGCTGGCGTGGCGCGCCACGCCCTCCAGCTTCTGGGCCAGCCCGAGCAGGCGGCCGACCGCCGGCGTCTCCTCCGAAGAGCGGCGCAACTCGGGGTCGGCCCGCAGGGCCTCGTCGAGGGAAGCGTTGTAGGGAATCAGTTTGGCGATCCGATCCACGTCCGAGTACGGCATCCCCATCACCCGGCCGATGTCCCGGACCGCCTGGCGGGCTCCCATCGTCCCGAAGGTGATGATCTGCGCCACATGGTCGGCGCCGTACTTGTTGATCACGTACCGTATAACCTCGTCGCGCCGGCTGTCCATGAAATCCACGTCAATATCCGGCATCGTGTACCGCTCGAGATTGAGGAACCGCTCGAACGGAAGCCGGTAGTGAAGCGGGTCCACATCGATGACGCCCAGCGTGTAGAGTACGAGGCTGCCGGCGGCCGATCCGCGGACGGTGGTTAGGATGCCCCGGCGCCGTGCAAACGAGACGAAATCCCAAACTATGAGGAAGTAGGCAGCGTAGCCCATAAGCGCGATCACGCGCAACTCCTCGTCGAGGCGTGCGCGCTGCGCCTCAGTGGGCCCTCCGTACAGGCGATGGAGACCCTCCTCGCAGAGCCGCCGGAGGTAGGCGTCGGGTGTCTCGCCTTCCGGCACTGGAAAATGCGGGAGCTTCAGCTTCCCCAGCTCCAGCTCCATCCCAACGCGGCCGGCGATCTCCAGCGGCGCGCGTAACGCCTGGCCCAGGCCCGGGAACCGCGCCGCCATCTCCTCGGCGCTCTTCAGGTAGAACTCGGGCGTATCGCCCATCCTGGGCTTGTCCGTGGCTGAGAGCGCCACGTTCATCTGGATGCACATCAGCGCGTCCTGCGCCTCGGCCTCGTCGCGGCGCACATAGTGGACGTCGTTCGTCGCGATCAGCGGCAGGTCCAGATCGGCGGCCAGGCGGAGCATGCCTCGGATGTTGGCCTGCTGCTCCGGGAGACCGTGGTCCTGTACCTCCAGATAGTAGTTGCCCGGACCCAGGATCTCGCCGTAGGCGGCGGCCGCCTCGCGGGCCGCGGCGTAGTCGTCACGGATGAGCGCGCGCGTAACCTCGCCCTGCAGGCAGCCCGACAGCCCCACCAACCCCCTGCTGTGCCGGGCCAGGAGTTCGCGGTCAACGCGCGGCTTGTAGTAGAACCCGTCCAGGTGCGCAATGGTTGTCAGGCGCAGCAGGTTGCGATAGCCCTCGAGGTCGGTCGCCAGCAGGACCATGTGGTAGGGACTGACATCGAGCCTGGGGTCGCGGTCACTGTGGCGGCGGGGAGCCACGTACGCTTCGACACCCAGGATCGGGGTGAGGCCGTAATGACGCGCCCGCAGATAGAACTCCACCGCGCCGTACATGGTCCCGTGGTCGGTGATCGCGATCGCCGGCATCCCCATCCCGGAGGCAGCGCGCATCAACTGGTCTATGCGGGCGGAACCGTCCAGGAGGGAGAACTCGGTATGCAGGTGGCAGTGAACAAAGGGATCGGACATGGGCTCACGGGCATTGTAGCACAGGCTCAGGTGGCGGAGGTGTCGCGCTTCAAGCGGGCTGCGTCCGACCCCGAAGCAGCGTAACAACGAGCTGCACGTGGCCGGTCTGCGGCAGCACATCCACCGGCTGGACGGCAACGGTTTGATACCCGACCCGCCCCCAGCGGATGAGATCAGCCGCGCAGGTCGCCAGCGATCGTGCCAGGTACGCCACGCGAGGAATCCGCGCGGAGGCCACAGCCTGGACCGTCGCATCGTCGAGGCCGGGGCCCCGAGCGGTCACGACCACCGCCTCCGGGCGGCTGCGGGTGGCCGTCCTCGCCAGGACCCGGAGCGGGCTGCGGGCGTAGAACACCGCGTTCGCGATGCCGTTCCACTCGGCCGCCTTCCAGGCGTCGGCCATCGCCTGGCGGTCCGGGGTCACACCGGTCACCAGGGCGGCATCGCGGGCAAGCGCCAGCGCCAGCAGCGGCGTCGCGGCCGTCAGGTCGAGTGCGGTCTCAGTGGTCCGCAGCGCCGCCGCCTGCCGAACAGCATCAAGCAGCAGGGGCATGGCGCTTGGGTTGGGCGGAACCTCGGTGGCCGGACGCAGCGGCACCCTCATCCCGGCAAACTCTTCGACGATGCTGTCGCGCCCCCAGAGCAGGCGCAGCCGGGGCCCCAGCAGTTCGGGAGCCGGTCCGGGCTGCACCGTGCTCAGGATGCCGACAAGCCCGCTCACCCGGCCGGTGAGGGCGTGCACCAGCGGCGCCGTATCCCGGAGAGGCCTCGCGACGGATAGCGTCAGCAGTGCCTCCCCGGTGGCAAAGGACGCCAGTCCCAGCACGCCCCTCACGAGGCCGGTACCGCTCGTCCGGTCGTGGATCGGCAACCTTAGAGCGCGCACCGTGCTGCGGACGGCGTGCAGGATCGCCTCGTTGGCCGGATGCTGTACAGGACACCGGGAAATGTCTATCACCCGGTCTGAGGCGATGGCACGGAAGCCGGCGACCGCTACTCCCTCTCTCTCGGCAAACGCCGCGCGGAGGGTGCTGCGATATGCCCAGGACTCTCCCCCGACAGTCTCGCGCACGATGTCGCGGTGAACGCCGGCGTGCTCCTTCAGGAAATCCTTCACCAGCGCGGTCTTGAGGCGGCGCTGCGCCTCGGGCACAAGGTGCTGCCATTGGCACCCACCACACCGGCCGAAGTGGGGGCACCGGGCCACCACGGTGCTGGCCGACTTGCGCAGCAGCGCTACCAGGCGGCCCTGGGCGCAGCGGCCGCCCTTGGTCACCTCGACCACGGCCTCTTCGCCGGGCACGCCGAACGGCACCGACAGTACGACCGGTCCGAGGCGCGCGACGGCCACGCCGTCCGGGCCCACCGCTGATAGGCGGACCGTCAACCGCTCCCCAACGTGCACTGTGCCCAGGCCGCCACGCCGGGGATGCTTCGTGGGCGGCCCGGCCTTGGGGATGAGACGGGCGGTCTGCGGCATTATGACAACCGCTCCCTGAGCAGGCGGTTGGCCGCCTCGGGGTTGGCGCGGCCGGCGGTAGCGCGCATGATCTGTCCCACCAGGAACGGCAGCGCGCGCACCTTGCCCGCGCGGATCTCGGCCGCGGGTCCGGGGTGATCGGCTATGACCTTGTCCACGACGACGCGCAGCGTGGCCTCGTCGCTGATCTGCTGCAGACCCCGGGCCTCCACGACGGCTTCGGGCTCCTGATCGTGGGTGATCATCTCCACCAGGATGTCCTTGGCGGTCCGGCCGCTGACTGTTCCGTCGTCCACCAAGCGGAGCAGAGCCGACAGGCGCGCTGGGGTAAGCGCGATTTGGTCAATCTCCACGGCGTGCTCGTTCAGGTAGGCCGCCACGACGCCGGATAGCCAGTTGGCTACCACCTTGGGGTGCGGCCCCAGGGCCACCGTCTCCTCGAAGAAGTTGGCCATCGCCGGAGTAGCCGTGATCAGGTCGGCGTCGTAGGCCGGCAGTCCGAAGGTGGCAATCAGCCGATCGCGGCGGGCCGCGGGCAGTTCGGGGAGCGCCTTACGGATGGCCGCCACCCACGCCGCGTCCACGTCCAGGGGAACGAGGTCTGGCTCCGGGAAGTACCTGTAGTCCTCGGCCTCCTCCTTCGACCGTGAGGCAAACGTGACGCTGCGCCGCTCGTCCCAGTGCCGCGTTTCCTGCACAACGGCCTCCCCTCGGGCAAGCACCTCGCGCTGCCTGACGGCCTCGAACGCGAGCGCCCGCTCGACTGCGCGGACCGAGTTCATGTTCTTCACCTCGGTGCGCACTCCTGGCGGACCGCCTGGAGGCTGGAGCGACAGGTTCGCATCACAGCGCAGCGTCCCCTCCTCCATCCGGCAGCTGCTCACCTCCGCGAACTGAAGCAGACGGCGCAGCGCGTTTAGGAACTCGCGGGCCTCGCCCGGAGAGCGGAGGTCGGGCTCGGTCACGATCTCCATCAGCGGCACGCCCGACCGGTTGTAGTCCACCAAGCTGGACGAGGCGCCTCCGGTGCCGGCGGGGTGTACGAGGCGCGCGGTGTCTTCTTCCAGGTGGACGCGGCGGATTGCGACACGCCACGGCCGTCCGCCCACGTGGATCTCCAGCACGCCGCCGGTGGCCAGCGGTGGGTGGTCGGCGTACTCGTACTGAGATATCTGGTAGTTCTTCGCCAAATCGGGATAGTAGTAGTTCTTTCGGTGGAACCGGCTGCGGGGGTGCACCCGGCAGCCCAACGCCACGGCCGTCCGCAGTCCAAGCTCCACCGCCCTCCGGTTGAGTACGGGCAGGGAGCCCGGAAGACCCAGGCACACCGGACAGACGAGCGTGTTGGGAGGTGCGCCGAACTCCGTCGCGCACCCGCAGAACATCTTGGACGCGGTCAGGAGCTGAACATGGATCTCAAGCCCTATGACAACCTCGCGGGTCCCAGTGCCGGCACCGGTCGGATCCATGGGCTCTGGCTTCTCCATGGCTCAGGCCTCCGGCGAGTGCCGCAGGTGCCAGGAGGTCGCCTGCTGATAGGCGCCTCCTGCCCGCAGCAGCGTCGCCTCGTCAAAAGCCCGCCCCACGAGTTGCATCCCGATCGGCAGGCCGGCGCTGAACCCGCATGGCAGCGCAAGACCTGGCAGGCCGGCCAGGTTCACCGGAATCGTGAAGATGTCCGAGACGTACATCCGCAGCGGGTCATCCACCCGCTCTCCGATGGCGAATGGAAGGGTCGGGGAGGTTGGCATCACCACTATGTCCACCCGAGCGAACGCGCGATCGAAGTCGCGCGCCACCAGGGTACGGACCTTCTGCGCCTTGATGTAGAACGCCTCGTAGTAACCGGCGGACAGCGCGTAGGTCCCCAGCATGATCCGGCGTTTGACCTCGGCGCCGAACCCTCCCTGCCGGGTCCGGGTGACCATCTCAAAGAGATCGTCGGATCCGTCCCGCAACCCGTATCTGACGCCGTCGTACCGGGCCAGGTTCGAGGAGGCCTCGGCCGGTGCGATCAGGTAGTACGTGGGAAGCGCTACGTCCAGCGTGGGGAGGGCGATCTCCTCGACCCGGAAGCCCAGGTTGTCGAAGGTGTCCAGCGCGGCCCTCACCGCCTCCGCCACGCCCGCGTCCACCCCGGAGCCGAATGCCTCCGAGGGCACCCCCAGGCGGATCTCCCGCCGCGTCTCGCCCAACGTGGCCAAGTAGTCGGGTACGGTCACGTCGGCCGAGGTAGAGTCGCGAGGATCGGCTCCGGCGATAACGCCGAGGAGCAGCGCGCAGTCGGCCACATCCCTTGCGAACGGCCCGATCTGATCCAGGGAGGAGGCGAACGCCACCAGCCCGTACCTCGAGACCCTGCCGTAGGTGGGCTTCAGGCCGACCACCCCACAGAAACCGGCGGGCTGCCGGATCGAACCGCCGGTGTCGGAACCCAGGGCCAGGGGCACGTATCCCGCGGCGACCGCGGCGGCCGAGCCGCCGCTCGAACCTCCGGGGACGCGACTGAGATCCCAGGGGTTGCGGGTGGGCCCGAACGCGGAGTTCTCGGTGGACGACCCCATGGCGAACTCATCCAGGTTGGTCTTGCCGACAATCACCGCGCCCGCGTGGCGCAGCCGGGCAATCACCGTGGCATCGTAGGGAGGGAGCCAGCCCTCAAGGATCCGCGACCCGCAGGTGGTTGGAACGCCCCGCGTGCACAGGTTGTCCTTGACCGCAACCGGAATGCCGGCGAGCGGGGGCAGCGTGTCGCCGGCCGCGTTCCGCCGGGCCTGGGCATATAGGCCGTCCCACTCGACCGCCTCTTGGCGGGCGCGCTCCGCGTCAACGTGGAGAAAGGCGTGCAGCTTTGGGTCGCGCAGCGCGATCCGTTCGAGTGCCGCGGCGATGACCTCCGAAGGCCGCAGCTCCCCCGCAGCATAGGCGGCTCGCAGAGCTCGCGCGGACTCCCAAACGGACGGGGCCATCCTGACCGCCCCTACTCCGCCTCGAGTACCCGTGGAACCTTGAAGAACCCCTGTTCGTGCGCGGGGGCCGCAGCCAGAACCTCGTCGCGCGAAAGGCAAGGTGCCGGCAGGTCCTCTCGCAGGACGTTGACCATCGGGAGCACGTGCGAGGTCGCGGGCACGCCCTCGATCGAGACAGCGTCCAGTCGCGCGCAGTACTCGAGGATGCGGCCGAGTTGCCCGGCGAACCGTTCGCGCTCCTCGTCGGTCAGCGCCAGGCGGGCCAGGCGCGCCACGTGCTCAACGGTTGCCCTGTCAATCGCCACCGACTACCTCCCGAGATCAGTTCGAACCGCGCAGCCGTGGATCCAGTATATCCCGGAAGGCGTCTCCCAGCAGGTTCCATCCGAGCGTGAACAGGAACAGCGCGGCGCCGGGGAAGACCACGGTGTACCAGAACTGGAAGGCGTTGCCGGCGGCACCCAGGATCCAGCTCCGCGAGAGACTGATGATCTGCCCCCAGTCGGAGTAGCCGACCGGCGCGCCCAGCCCCAGGAAGCTCAGCGCCGCCGCCGCCACCACGATGCTTCCCATGTCCAGCGAGGAAACAACAAGCACGGGGTAGATGCTGTTGGGCAGGACGTGCCTGGAAATAACCTTTAGATCACTGGCGCCAAGCGCCCTGGCCGCTTCTATGAAGTCGCGCTCGCGGACCGAGAGGACCTCCCCGCGCAATAGCCGGGCGTACCCGGGCCAGCTCACCAGGGCCAGAGCGATCATCACCTTCTCCAGCCCAGGACCCAGGATTGCCACGACCACAACGGCCAGGATCAGTCCGGGAAACGCCAAGAAGACGTCCACGATGCGCATCATGATCTCGTCGAGGCGTCCGCCGTAGAATCCCGAGATGCCACCCACCAGGATCCCGATGGTAACCGAGGTGGCCACCACCGCCAGTCCCACGCGAAACGCCGTGCGCGCGCCCCACACCAGCCCGTAGAAGATGTCAAACGCCTGCTCGGTCGTGCCCAGCGGGTGTCCAGGCCGCGGCGGCTGCGGATCGGGGCTGTAGCCCTCGTGGGGCATCATGTAGGGATCTCGGGCATCGGCCTTCGGAGGTGCGATCACCGGTGCCAGGAGCGCGGTCAGCACGAAGGCCATGATGATGGCCAGTCCCAGCATGGACAGGGGATTGCGCCGCAACCTGCGCCATGCCATCTGCCAGGAACTCATGGTTATGGGATGGGCGGGCTGCCCTGATGCGGCTCGGTGGATCGCGCCCCCAGTTGTCATCGCAGCCGGATGCGGGGATCTATCAAGGCGTAGAGGATGTCGGCCGCCAGGTTGCCCATCACCAGCAGCAGAGCGTTGAACAGGGCGAATCCGGCCACCGCGGCCGCATCGAGCTGGATCGCCGCGTTCACGCCCCAGAGTCCTATCCCGGGATAGCCGTAGACCGTCTCCGTGATGGCCACGCCGTTGAGGAGTCCCACGAACAGCAGGGCGGACATCGTCACAACAGGAATCATGGCGTTCTTGCGGGCATGCTTGTTCACCACGACTCGGTCATCCAGCCCCTTTGCACGCGCGGTGCGCACATAGTCCTGGCGGAGCGTCTCCAGCATAGAGGACCGGGTCACGCGCACGAGCGTCGCACAGCTGACCAGGCTCAGTGTCAGCACCGGCAGCGCAAGGTGGCGCAGCGCATCCACGAAGATCCAGAGCTGGCCGTTCAGCAGGGCGTCCACGGTCATCAGTCGGGTGTAGGGACGGAACTGCTTGGAGAGCACGTACATGCTGGGCTCCAGCGAGAGGCGCCCGGGCGGGAAGAGCTGCCAAGCACCGTAGAACACCATCAGAAGCAGGAGGCCCCACACGAAGGTGGGCATCGAGGTCCCGCTGATTGCGAAGAAACGGGAGAAGTGGTCCAAGGCACGGTCTCGGTGCACCGCGGATAGGGTCCCCAGCCAGATTCCAACGACGAGGATGGGCACGACCGCGAAGATGGTCAGCTCCAGGGTCGCGGGGAAGAAGGTGGCTATTGCCTTCGCCACGGGCATCTTGGCGGTTTCCGACCACCCCAGGTCGCCCTGCACCACGCGGCCCAACCATCCCACGTACTGGGTGTGGAACGGCTTGTCCAGACCGTGCGCGCGGATGATGCTGTCCACGGCACGAAGCTGGCGCGGGTCGGTCACGTACAAGGCGGCCCGCATCTGTGGGGAGAGCATCTGTAGCAGCCCGAAAATCAGGAGGGTTACCCCGAAGGCAACCAGGGGCAACAGGAGTAACCGCCGGACAACAAATGCCGTCATGGGAGTCCCGTGGTGGGGATCGGGAGGAAGCTTCCTCCCGATCCCCGTGCGGGAGTGGCTATCCCTTGAAGATCGTGTAGTAGTACGTCCCCGGGAACACCGGGTTGTTGTACCATCCCCTCACCCAGGAGCGCTGCACGCGGAACACCACCTGGTGGACCGGCGAAACCGACGGTGCCAGCTCGAAGAACTTCTGGTTGATCTGGGAATAGAGCTGCTTACGCTTCTCGGGGTTGGTCTCCTTGATCGCCTGCATGATGAGCCGATCCAGCTCCTCGTTCTTGAATCGCTGGGACTTGGGGAAGGTGCCGTCGCTGTGCAGGAAGTGGAAGGCGAAGTTGTGGGGGTCCGGGTAGTCGGCCACCCAGCCTATCCAGAAAACCGGGAGCTTGCTGTCGTTCATCGCGGCCAGATAGGACGCCCAGGTGATGCCGCGGACGTCCAGCCGGAACTTGGGGTTCAAAGCCTCAACGCCGTCTTTCAGGATCCGCGCGCCGACCTCGCGGACGACATTGCCGGTGTTGTACAGTACGGTCGCCCTGAACCCGCGCTCCCACACCTGGCCGCCCCACGCCTCCCTCAACTCGGCAATGGCCTTCTCGCGGCTATGGGAGAAGTACTCCCTCTTCGCATCGAAGCCCAGCATGCCCGGAGGTATCACGCCCTTGGGCAGTGTCCCCTGATTGCGGAAAGCATCTTGGAGGAATGTGGCATAGTCGAAGGCATAGGCGAACCCGCGCCGGACCCGGACGTCGGAGAAGAAGTTGGCCGGGATGCCGGCGCCGTCCAGCCGTCCGCTACCCACGTCGGGATTGCCGCGCGTGTCGATGTCCACCGTGAAGAAGAACGCGTCGGTGCGCAGCCACGGCAGGTTGTCAATCAGCCGGATGTTGGGGTCGCCCTCTACTTGGGGCTGCTCACGCCGGCTGATCGCGATGCTGTCGGCATCGCCGGCCTTGAGCATCAGAATGCGGGTGGCGGTTTCATCAATGCTTCGAAAAACGACCCGGCTGAGCCTGGCCGGCGTGCGCCAGTAACCATCGTTGCGCACAAGGATGACCTGCTTGCCGGCGCGATCCCACCGCTCAAGCTTGAACGGCCCGGTGCCGTTGGCCTTTTCAAACAAGGCGCTGGACTCTTTCTTGAGGTTGTTGTAGCGGGCCATTGTCGCGGCCGTCCCATCCCAGTCGCCGTTGGCCGCGGCCCACTTCTTGGATACCACGCTGGACCACAGCGCCATGATGCTCAGGAATGGACCGAAAGGCTCCTTTAGGGTAACAACCACGCTGTTGCCCTTGACCTGAACCGCACGCTCTAGGGCCGAGAAGCTCAGCATCAGGTTGCCCTTGTCATCGCGGGTCTTGGTCATGCCCAGAATCGGCTCCAAGAGCAGCGAGGAAGGGCCACCGTCACGGTCAATGAGCAGGAACCGCCGCAGCGAGTAGGCTGCATCCTCGGCGGTCATGGGCGTCCCGTCGTGGAACTTCACGCCCTCCCGGATCGGAAAAGTGTAGGTCTTGCCGTCAGGCGAGACCAGCCCGTTCTGCACGCTGGGCACGGTCGTGGCAAGACGGGGAACGAATCGATCGACGCGGCCGCCGTCGTAGAAAATCAGTGGCTCGTAGACGTTGAAGATTATGGTGTGGCTCGAAGTGTCGTAGGCCCACGCGTAGTCGAAGGTGTCCCAGTCGCCGAAGCCGACCTGGATGAAGGTGTCCGGGTTCTTCACAGCCTGCCCCGTGGCGGTCCCTGTCAGTCCCGCGAGGGACAGCGACAGCGTCAAAGCAAGCAGGATCAACACCTGCCTTCGCACTCGTCTCATCTGTCACCCTCCTGTCAGTCTGTCTCTCGTACCGGACCAAGAAGTCATAAACCCGCCCTCAGCCGCACTAGCGAGCGGGCGGGCGTAACGCGTCACTCAGCGATCGGCTACTACGCTGGCGTCTTGAGCACGGCCGCCTTGCTGCGCTGGTGCTTGAACGGCTGAACCGGACATGCCACATAGTGCCCATCCGCAACGTCCACCATCGGTGGCTCGTTCACACGACAGGACTCAACGGCATAGAGGCACCGCGTGTGGAAGCGGCAGCCCTTGGGCGGGTTGGAGGGGCTGGGCACGTCGCCGGGCAGGATGATCCGCTCGCGGCGCATCCCCGGGTCGGGAATCGGCACGGCCGACAGCAGCGCCTCGGTGTAGGGGTGCTGCGGGTTGGCAAAGATCTCTTCGACCGGGCACACCTCGACAATCTTGCCCAGGTACATCACCGCGACCCGATCGCTGATGTGCTTGACCACCGAGAGGTCGTGGGCGATGAACAGGTAGGTAAGCCCGAACTCCTTCTGCAGATCCTCCAGGAGGTTCAGGACCTGCGCCTGGATCGAGACGTCGAGCGCGGAGACCGGTTCGTCGCAGATGATGAGCTTGGGGTTGACCGCCAGAGCCCGGGCGATGCCTATCCGCTGCCGCTGCCCGCCGCTGAACTCGTGCGGGTAGCGGTTGGCGTGGTAGGGGGACAGGCCGACCACCTCGAGCAGTTCCTGAACGCGGCGCACCTTGTCCTTGCCCCGCGCCAGGTTGTGGATCTCGAGCGGCTCGCCGACGATGTCACCGACGGTCATGCGGGGGTTGAGCGACGAGTACGGATCCTGGAAGATGATCTGCAAGTTGCGCCGCATGAGGCGCAGCTCTTCCTTGCGGAGCGAGAAGATGCTCCGTCCTTGAAACACCGCGTCTCCGGCGGTGGGCTCCATGAGCCGCAGTATGACCCGGCCGGTCGTCGTCTTGCCGCATCCGGACTCACCCACCAGCCCGAGCGTCTCTCCAGTGTGGATGAAGAACGACACGTCGTCCACGGCCTTGACGGCCCCGACCTGCTTCTGGAAGATGAACCCCTTGGTAATGGGGAAGTACTTGCGGAGGTTGCGCACCTCCAGGATGATCTCTCTCTCTGTCCCAGTAGCCACAGCCTACCTCCTACGCTTTCCGCGTCGAGGCCAACAGCCCCGCCGCCTCGGCCGCCCGCTTCTCTTCTCCGGTCGCGTGTTCCGTGTACAGATAGCACTTCGCGTAGTGCCCCGCCTGGATGTCCACGTCCGGCGGGTCCTCCTGGACGCAGATCTCCATGGCGAACGGGCAGCGCGGCGCGAATGGACAACCCGGGGGAAGGTCGATCAGGCTTGGGGGCTGGCCCTCGATGGGAATCAGCCGCTCCTTGCGCTCGTGCAACTTCGGGATCGAGTGCAACAGGCCCCAGGTGTAGGGGTGCTTCGGGTCCCGGAAGACACGGTTCACATCGGTGTGCTCCACCGGCTTGCCGGCGTACATCACCACCACGTTGTCGGTCATCTCGGCCACCACGCCCAGGTTGTGGGTGATGACGATCACCGACATGTTGAACTCCTTTTGGAGATCACGGATCAGGTCCAGGATCTGGGCCTGGATCGTCACGTCCAGCGCCGTGGTGGGCTCGTCGGCGATCAGGATCGAGGGGTTACACGACAGCGCCATGGCGATCATGACGCGCTGCCGCATGCCGCCGCTGAACTGGTGCGGGTAGTCCTTCAGGCGCTCCCTGGCCAGCGGGATCTTGACCCGCTCGAGCATATCCGCGGCGCGGTCCCAGGCGGTCTTCTTGTCGAGCTTCTGGTGGAGGATGACCGCCTCTGCGATCTGCTCGCCGATGGTCAGGACCGGGTTGAGAGACGTCATGGGCTCCTGGAAGATCATGGCGATCCGGTTTCCCCGGATGTGACGCATCTGTTCGTCGGAGATCGTCAGCAGGTTACGGCCTTCAAACCAGATCTCGCCGCTCACGATCTTGCCCGGCGGGGTGGGGATGAGCCGCATGACCGACAGCGCGTGGACGCTCTTGCCGCAGCCCGATTCGCCCACGATCCCCAGCGTCTCGCCCTTCGCCAGGTCGTAGGTTAGCCCGTCCACGGCCCGCACTACGCCTTCGTCGGTATGAAAGTACGTCTTTAGGTCTCGAACAGAAAGCAGCGGCTCTGCCACACGCCTCACCTCTCAATAGTCTTCCTGAACCTTCTCCGCCGGAGGGGTGTATCCTTCTCCGGGCTCCGAGAAATCACTGATCGCCCCACCGCCACTGCCAGATGTTCCAGGGGAGGTAGTACGTCCCCAACCCCACCGGCTTGACGTTCCGCATGGCCTTGGGGAATGTGGTCAGGTCGAGCCGGAAGTAGAGCGACAGGCTCGACAGTTCCTCAGCGAAGATCTCCTGCTGCTTGCGCAGCAGCGCGTTGCGCTTCTCAACGTCCAGCTCGGCGATTATCTGGTCCCAGATCTGGTCGTTCTCGGCGTGGCGCCAGCCAACGCGGTTGTTGCCCGACCAGTTGTTGGCAAGCGTCGGGATGCCGATGCTGTGGAACCTGTCGTGGGGCAACGATTCCGGCGTAAACAGGCTGGCGTACATCGCCATGTGAGGGAACTGCCGGCGGGTCGTGTAGGTCCCGAAGAATACCGTGGCCGGCCGGTTGTCGATCCGCACGTCAATGCCGACCTGGCGGAGCTGCTCCTTGATGATCTGCTGGATCTGCTCGCGGATGGAGTTGCCGGCCGTCGTCGAGATAGACATCTCGACGCGCTTCCCTGTGCCGTCGCGCAGGAAGCCGTCCGGGCCGGGCCGGAACCCGGCCTCGGCCAGGAGCGATCGCGCCCTCGCGGCGTCGAGGTCATACTTCTTCAAGTTGGGGTTGGCCGCGGGATGCCCGGGCGCCATCCACGAGTTCGCCACGGGCTGGCGGCCGCCGGAGCACGAGACCTCGGCAAGGGCCTTCCGGTCCAGCGCGTAGGCGATCGCCTGCCGCACCCGCTTGTCCTTCAGCCACACGTCATCCAGGTTGAAGTCTATCCGCTCCCAGACCATGGCCTCGCGGTAGTGGGCGTTCACCCGGGCGGCCCGCTGCGAGATCTGTTCCATCTGCAGACAGGAGAAGTTGCTGATCTCCGTGGCGTCCACGCCGCCCGTGATCGCGTTGGCCTGCAGCACGGTGCTGTCCAGGATGAACCGGATGGTCACCTTCTTGATCGCCGGCGCGCCCAGGGGCCACTTGTCGTAGGCCTCGAAGCTCATGTGGCTGCCCGCCACCCACTCGGTCATCCGGTAGGGCCCGTTCGCCACAGGCAGCCGGAAGTACGGCTCCGCCCGCAGGTTCTCCGGGTTGGACAGATAGGGACGCTCCAGCAGGTGTCGCGGCAGGGCGTACGCCGCGCCGAACGGCTCACTGCCCGCGAACGGCCACAGCTCGTTCCACTGGACCACCATCTCGTAGGGATCGTTCATGTTGGTGACAAGGATGTTGTCAACCTTGTTCACAACGAATCTGGCGGTCGAGGGCGTGCGCGGGTTGCGCATCAGGCCGTAGGAGAACCGCCAGTCCAGCGCGGTGACGGGCTTCCCGTCGTGCCAGGTGAATCCGCGCTTGAGCTTCCAGGTGACGCGCATCTTGTTGTTCGGGAGAACCTGCCAATCGCCGTCCTTCAGCGTCGGGAGCTTCTCGGCCATTACGGGGACACGCACCCACTTCTCGTTGAAGGGCGCCGCGTACCCGAAGATCACGTTGTGGATGACGCCGGTTGCGGCCATGATCGAGAACGGGCCGATGATGTCCGGCTCCTGCGCCATGCCGATCGTCACGCTGTCGCGACGCTGCTGGGCCTGTACGACCGGCCCCGCGGCGGACAGCGCGATCACGGCGCCCAACACGAGAACGCACACGCGAAGCAGAACCCGCGCCATGTTGCCACCCCCTCCAGTCAGATTACCCCTCAGACTACCACGACCATTCCTGCCTCTACCGCCTATGTCTTGAGCCGTGGGTCGAGCGCGTCGCGCAGCCCGTCCCCCAGGAAATTGAACGACAGAACCGTTATGAAGATGAACAATCCTGGAAAGATCGCCAGCCACGACGCCTTCAACAGGTACTCCTGCGCGCGCTGCAGCATGTTGCCCCACGACGGTATCGGCGGCTGGATCCCCAGGCCCAGGTACGACAGACCCGACTCCGACAGGATCGCGGTCCCCACCGTCAGCGTCGCCGCCACGATCACCGGCGCGAGCGCGTTTGGGATGAGATGCCGCAGGATCAGACGAGCCTCCGAGGCGCCCATCGCGCGCCCTGCCTCCACGAAGTCCTGGCTCTTGAGCGACAGGATCTGCCCGCGCACCAGCCGTGCCACGGTGGTCCAGCCGAAGAGGGTGAAGATCAGCACGATCCTGCCCACGCCGCCGCCCGGGATGAGCGCGGCGAGGATGAGGTAGAGCGGCAGGAGCGGAATCGCGATCAGCATGTCCACCAACCGCATGAGCACGCTGTCCACCCACCCACCGTAGAAGCCGGCGACCGCGCCCACGAGGGAGCCCACAATCGAGATGGAACCCGCGGTCACGTACCCCACGACGAGCGAGATGCGCCCGGCGTACATGATGCGCGTCAGCACGTCGCGACCCAGTTCGTCGGTCCCGAAGACGTTCCCCGTCAATCCGGGTTGCCCCCAGCGCTCATCGAGGTTGATGCGGTCGAAGGTGTGGGGTGCGATCCACGGCGCCAGCACTGCCATGAGCGTCAAAAGGAGGCAGGCGGTGCCGCCTATCATCGCCAGCCGGTGCTTCAGGAAACGGCGCCTAGCGATCTGCCAGTACGACTGCCCTACGGAGTAACCGGCGGCCGCCGTACGACGCCGCTCAAGTTCCAGCGCGAGCTGTCGTGGTGTTGAGCTACCCTGCATGCGCCTTCCCCCAACCCGGCCTAGTCATACCGTATGCGCGGGTCCGCCAGGCCGTACGCGAGATCCGCGAGGAGATTGAAAACGACCGTCATCAGGGCCAGGAACAGCAGGACGGCCATCGCCACGTTGTAGTCGTGTCCCAGCACCGCCTGGAAAAGCAGCAATCCCATTCCCGGCCACGAGAAGACGGTTTCGGTCAGCACGGCCCCGTTCAGGATGCCGGGGACAGAGAGCGCAATCAGCGTGATGATCGGGATCAGGGCGTTCCGCATGGCGTGCCGCCTGATTACCACCCGTTCGGGGTTCCCCTTGGCGCGCGCGGTGCGCACGTAGTCGTGCCTGACCACCTCGAGCATGCTGCTCCGCATGTAGCGCGTCCACGAGGCCATGCCGCTGGTGGCCAGCACCGACACCGGCAGCACAAGGTGCCACAAACGGTCCAGGAACATCGGCCAGCCGGGTGCGACACCGGGGGTCATCATGCCGCCGGCCGGAAACCACGGCAGCCACACGGCAAACAGGAGTATGAAGACGATCCCCTGCCAGAACACGGGCATGGCCAGGCCGGCGAACGCGGCCACCGTCACCACGTAGTCCGCGGCCGAGTACTGGTGTAGAGCCGAGTACACGCCCGCGGTGACGCCAACCGTGAAGGCGACCGCCACGGAGGTGGCCAGGAGCGTAAGGGTGTTGCGCAGCCGATCAACGACGAGCTTGGTCACCGGCGTCCCGTAGGTCCGCGAGTAACCCAGATCCCCCTTGAGCACCGACCGGATCCACTTGAAGTAGCGCACGTACATCGGATCGTCCAGCCCGTAGTACTTCCGGAGCATGGAGACGTCTTCGGGCCGGATGTCGGGGTTGCTGGCCGCCATGAGTTCCACGGGGTCGCCGGGCGTGAGCACGAGCAATGTGAACATCAGGATCGACAAGCCAATAAGAATGATGACCCCGTGGACCAGCCGGCGCGCAAGGAATCGCTGCATTGCTACCCTCCGAACCGAGGGGGGTGGGCGATCCCCACCCCCCCCTCGATACCAACCTACGCGTGCCTAGGTTACTGCTGCCACTGCCAGATCTGTGAGTTCCAGTTGATGTAGGTACCCGAGAGCCCGGTGGGCTTCACGTTCGTCAGCTTCTTGTTGGACGTGGTCAGGTGCAGCCGGAAGTAGAGCGGGATCGAGGGCAGCTCATCGGCCCAGATCTCCTGCTGCTTCCTGAGCAACGCCACGCGCTTGGCCGCGTCGATCTCGGTCATGTACTGGTCTATCAACTTGTCGGTCTCCGCGTGCCGGAAGCCAGGGTAGTTCTGACCCTCCCAGTTGTTGGCAGGTGTCGGAACCTGGGTGGAGTGCCAGAAGGTATTGCCGAGCGTGGTCGGCGACATCAGCCAGGCGTACATGACCAGGTGCGGGAACTGCCGCCGTTGGGTGGTGGAGCCGAACAGCACGCTGGCCGGCCGGTTGTCAATCCGGAGGTCAATGCCCACCGCCCTGAGCTGCTCCTTGATGATCTGCTGAACCTGCTCTCGGACGGCATTGCCGGCCGTTGTCATGATCGTTATGTCAAACCGCGCGCCCTTGGAGTCGCGCAGGATGCCGTCGGGGCCCATGGTGAAGCCGGCCTCAGCAAGAAGCGCGCGCGCCCGGGCCGGATCGTGGGCGTACTTCTTGACGTTCGGGTTGAAGCCCTCGTGCCGCTCCGGCAGCCAGGTGTGGGCGACCGGTTGCTTCCCATAGAAGAGCTTGGTGCTCAACTCCTCGCGGTTGATCGCGTGGGCAAGCGCCTGCCGTACCCGCTTGTCCTTCAGCCACTCGTTCTCCACGTTTACGTCAATGTGCTCCCAGATCATGGCCGGCGTGTAGTGAGCGGTTACGGCGGGGTTGCGGCGCTCGATCTCGATCATCTGGTCAATCGAGAAGTTGTTGATCTCGGTGGCGTCCACCTGGTTGGCGATCACGTTGGCCTGCAGGACCGTGGCGTCCAGGATGAAGCGCCACACCTGCTTCTTGATCTTAGCCACGCCCTCGGGGAACTTGTCGTAGGCCTCAAGGGTGATGTGGCTGCCCGGCACCCACTCCACCAGCTTGTAGGGGCCGCTGCCGATTGGATTGCGCACCTGCTTGTGGGATTTCAGGCCCGCCGGATCCCGAAGGTAGTCGCGCTCCATCACGTGCCTGGGGTAGACGGTGTGCCCGGTGTTGGCGAACGGGTAGGTCTCGTTCCACTGGACGACCAGCGTGTACGGGTCGCTGGGGTTGGGAACGAGCATGTTCTCGATCTTGCGGAGGACGAACCGGGTAATCGCCGGGCTGCGCGGGTTGCGCAGCATCAGGTAGGTCCAGGATGCGTCCAGCGCCGTGTGGGGCTTCCCGTCGTGCCAGGTGAAGCCCTTCTTGAACTTGTAGGTCACCTTCATCTTGCCGCCGGGCAGTAGCTGCCAGTCCCCGTCCTTCAACGTCGGGACCTTCTCGACTGTTTGGGAATGCAGCTGCCACTTGTCGTCGTACTTCACCATGTCGGCGAAGACGGAGTTGACGACGGCCATGCCCGCGGCCATGGAGCAGAACGTCATGGCAAGGCAGTCCGGCTCCTGGGCCATGCCAAAAACAACGGTGTCGCGGCTCTGCTGGGCCACAACCGACGGAATCTGGGTCCCCAGCGCCAGAGCGGCAACAACAACCAGCGCCAGAAGGGATCGTTTGGAATTCGTCATGCTGCTACCTCCTTTTACTTTTGCCGTAATGGGATCTGACCAACCTTCTACCATTCCGCCTGCCATTCCGCGTACTATTCCGCCCAGAACCTCACCTCCCCTGCACGGCCCGCCGCCTCAATGCAGGACCCGCAGGATCCAGTCCACAGGGTTACCCGGCATCGTCGCGGGGTCCGAGGGCTGAAGCTTCCCGCGGAGATGGGAACTGACGCAGATCTCTTCCGGCCGCTGGGGGCGAACGGACTTGACAGGCACCCGCGCGCTCCTCCCCGCGCCCAGCAACTGGGCTTCCAGGAAGTGGTCCACATCCTCCCGGAAGATACGGTAGACCTTGCCTATCCGCGCTGCGGGGAGCCTACCCTCGCGCACATACCGATAGACGGTCAGCCGGTTTAGCTGAAGATAGGCCGCCACCTGGGCCACCGTCATCACGGGACCCGGCTCTGTCGCCGCGCGGGTTTTGAGCCGCCTTGTCATCTGCGCATCTCTGCCCATTATATACCAGATTTGTCAATTGTATACTACGCTGCAAAGGAAAGACCGGTTCCGTGGCTGTGGCTCAGCGGGGGGCTAGGGGGCCGGCGTAGTCCACGGCAAACTGGCCGTACTCCTGGTCCGCTCGCGCTGTTATGGTAGCCAGGAGCGTCCGGCCGGTGAAGAGCCGGATCACTACCTGCCGCACCGAGGGGTCACCATCCTGGGCAAGGGACAGCACGAGTTGCGCTCCCAGGCGTCCCTCGGTGGCCAGGTGCTCCCGGTTGTCCGCGGCCGGCCGGCCGGCATCGTAGTAGCGGGAGGTAACCTCCACGGTGGCCGCCTGGGCGGCTGCGTCGTAGGCCGTCCGCCGAACGCTGTCGGAGCCCGAGATGCTCCGAACCGCGCCGGCCACCCGCACGGCCGGGTCGCCGGCATCCAGGCGCTGCCTAGCCTGCCAGCCCCGGTCCAAACCGACCAGGAGGGCCGCGACGGCCAGGACCCCGGCCGCCCAGAGCAGGGGCCCGACCAGCGATCCGCGCACACGGGGCAACAAGGCTATGAAGCGGTCCGGTGGCGGGGATCCAGGGCGTCCCGCAGCCCGTCCCCGAACAGGTTGAACGCCACGACCGCCGCGATGATGAACAGCCCGGGAAAGAGCAACCAGGGCGACAGGATGAGCGTCGGAAGGTTGGAGGCCGTCGTCAGCAGGTTGCCCCACGAGGCGCACGGTTCCCGAACTCCGAAGCCGAAGAACGACAGCGCCGACTCCCCCAGGATCGCGCCCGGGATGCCGAGCGTCACGACCACGATCACAAGCGAGGAGGTCTGGGGCAGGATGTGGCGCACGATTATCCGAAAGTCGTCAAGCCCTGCCGCCTTGGCCGCCAGCACGTACTCGCGCTCCTTGAGCGATAGAACCACGCCTCGGATGAGCCGCGAGAATCCGGCCCAGCCTATGAAGGACAGGATCAAGGTGATCAGGTAGAACCGCGTGGTGCACCCCACGGCCGACGGCAGCACGGCACTGAGGGTCAGCAGCAGGTAGAACTCGGGGAAGGCAATGATGATCTCCGACAGGCGCATCATGACGTTGTCCGCCCTGCCGCCGTAGTAGCCCGCCAGGCCCCCATAGACCATGCCTATGGGAATGGTGACGGCGGCCGCCATGATGCCTATCGTAAGCGAGATGCGCGAGCCGTAAAGGATACGGCTGAACTGGTCCCGGCCCGACTGGTCGGTACCCATCAAGAAGATGCGGCCGGGCTCGTCCACCCCGAATAGGTGCAGCGTCGAGGGGACTACGCCGAACAGCCGGTAGGGCTCTCCGCGCACGAAGATCCGGACATAGTGCCTGCGCGCGGGATCCACCTCGAACCTGCGCAGCCCGGGATCGGCCAGCGTCGTTCCGTGGACGAATGGCCTCGGGCTGAACCCCTGCGCGTCGCGGAACTTGGGAATGATCGGCGGGTGGAAGAAGCGTTCCCGGTCCGAGAAGTCCAGCGTGTACGGCGCCAGGAACTCGGCGAAGATGGCCAGGGTGTAGAGCACGATCAACACCCCGCCGCCGAACAGGGCCATCCGGTGCCTGCGGAGCTGCCGCCAGGCGAGACGCACCTGCGTGCGCACCTGTCCAGCCGCCACCGGCTCCGGCCTCCTCGGCCGTGCCTGCCGAACCATCCCCGTACCTCCTAGTCGTACCGGATGCGGGGGTCGCTCACCACAAGCAACACGTCCGCTATGAGGTTTCCCGCGACCAGGGTCACCGAACCGATCACCAGCGACGCCATCACCACGTAGAGGTCCTTCTGGATCGTTGCCTCCACGATCAGCTTGCCGATTCCGGGCCACCCCATCACGTTCTCGAGGATCGCCGAGCCGCCCAGGAGTCCGCCGAGGCTGAACCCGAAGATCGTGATCAGGGGATTGATGGCGTTGCGCACCGCGTGCCTGTTGATCACCGCGCGCTCGGCCAGGCCCTTGCTCCGGGCGGTCCGGACATAGTCCTGGCGCAGCACCTCCAGCAGATTCGCCCGCATCTGGCGCATCAGACCGGCCACGCCCAGCACGCCCAGGACTAGCACCGAAAGCACCATGTGGTGGGCCACGTCGAGGATCTTTCCCCACCAGGGCAGGAAGTCGTGGTCAATGCTGGTCATGCCGCCGATTGGGAACCAGCCCGTCCGAAACGCCAGGTAGAGCAGGAACAGCCCCGAGAAGAATGTCGGGGTCGAGATGCCCAGGTACGCTGAGAACGAGAGCACGTTGTCGGATAGAGAGTACTGCCGCCGGGCGGCGTGGATCCCCAGCGGTATGGCGATAGCCCAGGCAACCGCGAACGACACCGCGTTCAGCAGCACCGAGTTCATCAGCCGTGATCCAATTAGCCAGATCACCGGCACCTGGAACGCGAACGAGTAGCCAAAATCCAGCCGGAGCGCGTTCCAGAGCCACCTGAGGTACTGGATGTGCAGCGGCTGGTCCAACCCAAAGCTGATGCGCATCCGGTCCACCGTCTGCTGGCTGACCACCGGGTTCATGCGGGCCTCAGCCAGGAAGTCCCCAGGTGAAATCTGGATGATGAGGAAGGAGATCAGCGTGATCCCAAAGAGCATCGGGATCAGGTGGAGCAGGCGGCGCGCTACGTGCCTGAGCATCGGAATCGGGCAGGAGGGGCATGCCCCTCCTGCCCTGCGGAACCTACCTGTACGGGGTCCGGTAGTACAGTTCCTCGATGTTGGCCGTGGTCCCGCCGAACCCGAGCCGGATGTTGCCCATCGTGTTGCGCACCGCCGGCTGCGTGAGCGTGGTGGTGAAGTAGATCATCGGGACCTGCTCGGCAACGATCTCCTGCCAGCGGTTGTAGAGCTGCTTGCGCTTGTTCTGGTCCACCATCTGAGCGGCCTGGTCGAAGATGCGATCAATCTCGGTCTCCCAGTCCGTCGCCGGGGACTCCTGGCGCGGGTGCCACATGTGAAGCGAGCCGGTCGAGCGCCAGACGTTCTGGCCGGTGTGGGGCTCCAGCCCACCGGTCAGCCCGATGATGATCGCCTCCCAGTTGAAGGTACCGGTCAGCTTGCCCACCAGGGTGTTGAACGCCTCGGGAGCGAACGTCACGCGCATCCCCAGTCTGGTCAGGTCCTGGCGCACCAGGTTGCCGATCGCTTCGCGGTCGGTGTTCCCGGCGTTGGTGGCCATGGTGAACTCGACGACATTGCCGGCCGCGTCGCGGAGCAACCCGTCGGCGCCCTTTGAAAACCCGGCCTCACGGAGCAGCACCTCGGCGCGGGCCGGGTCGTAGGAGTAGCGGCGCGTGTTCGGGTTGAAGAAGAACTTGTTGGCCGGGCTGACAGGGCTGAACTGGGCGGTCGCCCGCCCCGCGTAAACCTGGCGGACGATGGCGTCACGATCAACCGCGTGGCTGACCGCCTGCCGGAACTTCACGTTCTGGAACCAGGCCAGCTTGGGACCGGAGATCCCGCGGGGGTTCAGGTTGAAGACCAGGAACTCGGTGGAGAACGTAGGCGGTCCGTCGAAGATCGTAAAGTTACCGGCGGTCTCCTTCTGCTTGAACTCCGCGAACTCTCGGGGCCGGGCGGCGTAGTGGTCGGTCTCCTTGGCCTCGAACTTGAGCCGGGCGGCGTCGAGGTTCGGTACTACCACCACCACGATTCGCGCCAGGTACGGCAGCCGCTGGCCCTTCTTGTCCACCCTGTAGTACTTGGTGTTGCGCAGGAACACGATCCGCTGCCCCGGGACGTACTGCTGCATCACGAACGGCCCCTGGCCGATGATCTCGCGCGGCGGGGTGGCCACGCTCCAGGTGCGGTTGAACTCGGAGGCGCCCTGCTTGAGCGCGCCTTCCAGCTTGTGCTTGGGCAGCACGCTGAAACCTATCGTTCGTAGAAATGGGCCGAACGGCTGCTCGGTTTTGAACTCGACCGTGAGGTCGTCCACCTTCTTGTACTGGATCGGCTTGCCGGCGATCGTCAGCACGTCCGGCAGGCTGGACTGCACGCCCTTGGTGAAGGCCGCATCCAGCGTGAAGATCACGTCGTCGGCCGTCACCGGCACGCCGTCGTGCCACGCGACGCCTTTGCGCAGCTTGAACCGCCAGGTGCGGCCGTCCTTGCTCACGGTCCAGGACTCGGCCAGCGCGCCCTCGATCTCGGTCGAGATCCGGTTCGTCTCCACCAGCCCGTCGAAGGAGTAGCTCAGGGGCACCGTGGATGAGGTTTCCTGAGCCACCACCGCGTTGAACGTCCGCGGGTCGGAGATCGAGGTGGTCACGTAGGTGCCGCCGAACCGCCCGACCTCGCCCTCGGCGACCAACGGGTTCGCGACATCCGGCAGCGTCAATTTGGGGGACTGGGCGATGACCGGCGTGGCAACGACAAGCGCGCCTGCGATCGCCACCACAATCAATCTGGGAATCATCCCTCTCATATCATGCCTCCTTCTCCCGGACCCCGGGAGAGGGTTGGGTTGGCCTTCCAAACGCCTGGCCTTTCCGACCACAAGTATACAGCATGGGCAGCGGTAACCTGAGTAGTACGCCGGGCCGGGGGCAACTCCTGTGGCGGCTCACTCGGCCCGCTCCAGAGGAGCGTAGCTCAGCGCCAGGCGCTTAACCGCGCCGGAGAACCGGACGGTCACTATTGCCCCTTCACCCTCCCCTTCCGCGTCCAGCACCTCGCCGTCGCCGAACTTGGAGTGCCGGACGCGCATCCCCACCTCAAAGTGCGGCAGCGGACGGCGCGCGCCCAGGCGGCCCCTGCCGCTCCCTGGAACCGCGGCCCGCCCAAGGCCGTGCTGCACCGGCCCTTCGACGACCTGACGGACCGCCCCTGCGGTCAGCTCGGGCGGGACCTCTTCCAGGAAGCGCGACGGCAGCGCCAGGTTGGGCGCGCCGAAGGTCGCGCGCATGCGTGCATGGGTCAGGTACAGCCGGTGTTTGGCCCGCGTGAACCCCACGTAGCAGAGGCGCCGCTCTTCGTCCAGCCCGCCCTCCTCTTCCAGCGCGCGGACGTGCGGGCAAAGGCCCTCCTCCAGCCCGGTGACGAACACGGCCGGGAACTCTAGGCCCTTGGCGCTGTGCAGCGTCATCAGGGTCACACGGTCGAGGTCGTCCCGGTGGGTGTCCACGTCGGCCACCAGTGCCAGGTGCTGGAGGAACGCCCCCAGGCCGGGCTCGCCCGCGAACTCCTCGATCTCCCGCGCGACGGTTACGAGCTCACGCAGGTTCTCCAGCCGGCTGAAAGCCTCCTCGGTGCCCTCGGCCTGCAGCATCGCCTGGTAGCCCGTCTCCACGATGGCGCGGGCGATCACATCGCCGGCGGGCAGGTTGGCAGCGGCCTCGCTCAGTCCGGCAATCAGGCCGGCGAACCCCTCCAGCGTGCGGGCCGCGGCGCGTGGCAGGCCTTCGGTAAGCTCGGACCGCCGCATCGCTTCAAGCACCGTGCACCCGGCTGAGCGGGCGCCGGCCGTGAGGCGGGCCAGGGAGACCTCCCCGATGCCCCGCCGCGGCGTGGCGAGCGCGCGCCGCAGGCTGATCTCGTCCCGAGGCGCCACGGCCAGTCGCAGGTAGGCCAGGATGTCCTTGATCTCCTTGCGCTCGTAGAAGCGGACGCCGCCCACAACCTGGTAGGGGATCCCGGCCTTGAGGCACTCCTCCTCCAGCAGCCGCGACTGGGCATTGGTCCGGTAGAGCACCGCGATCTCGCGCAGCCGCACGCCGTCTGCGACCAGAGTGCGGACCTGGTCGGACACGAACCGCGCCTCGTCGCTACCGTCCAGCGCATCAAAGACCTGTACCGGCAGGCCCTCCTGGTTACCGGTCCACAGCTCCTTGGCATGCCGGTGGGGGTTGTGCCGGATCACCGCGTGCGCCGCGGCCAGGATCGTCTTAGTCGAGCGGTAGTTCTGGGTCAGCGCCACGACCTTCGCATCTGGGTAGTCGCGCTCGAACTCCAGGATGTTGCGGACGTCCGCGCCGCGCCAGCGGTAGATCGAGTTGTGCACCAGCACGCCGTTGGCCACGTATGTCCGGAGGTCGGGCACATCCAGATCGAAGACAGGCCCTTCGTAGTGCCCAATGGTCCGGGTCGTCACCTCGTCCTCCACCACGCGCCCGTCATGCACAACCGCCAGTCGCATGCCCGGATGGAGATGCCCGAGCGGCATAACGAGGTGGACAGGTTGTGATCGCGATGCCGGCTGCCCGGTCGCCGCCGCTGCGCCCGCAACACGGGCGCGCAGCACAGGTTCTCCCTCCACCATCGTCGCGAGGTGCTGCGCCATGCGCCACCCGGCGTCGTAGTCACGGCGGGCGGTCTCAACCCGCCATACCGCGGCGCGGGACTCCCGCGTGCTGTAGGCTCGGTCCACTTTTGCGCGAAGCTCCGCGCCCGATGTCACAAGTTGAACGCGGTGATCGTGCCAGGGACGCTGCTGGTAGGTGCGGCCGTCGCCGAACATCGTGAAGTGCACGAGCCGCCTGGTTGTCTGGCCCCGAATCACGGCCCCAGAGCGATGGTGGGGATACTCAGGGAACATCCCCAGCTCCGACAGCAACCGGTGCGCGCGATCCTCGGTCTCGATCTCCCGAAAGATACGATCCACGTGGGGCTGCCCTATCTGCATCCGCCGACCGCGGACGTGGAAGACGGTCGTGGGGATCCCGTACCTGAAAGCATAGAGCTGCTCGAGGCAGGCTGCCTCCGCTTCATCGGGGGACGCGGCCAGCACCCAGAGGCGATCAGCGACCTCACCGTTCAGCCTCAGCGCGAGACCACTGTCCACCCCGCCGGGTGCCCTGCTGCGCACGCCGCGGGTCCGTCCGATCCTGTATCCCACGCCACGCCGGTGCATGAGATAGACGTAGTGCAGATCTGGGTGAGGAACAAGTCTGGCAAAGGCGAGATGGTTGGGCGTCGCGGTCAGCCTCAACCCGCCCGCCGTCTCCACGGTCACGACGGGCCCGCGATATTCACGCCGCAGCGGTGCGGAGGCACGTGCCGCGGCCAAGCGGCCGGATCCGCAGGCCGCCTGAAGCATTGAGCCTTCCTCGATGGACTCGATGGACGTCGCACCTGGCGGGGAGGCCTGCCCGGCGCCCGCCATCGCGATCAGCGTGCCCGCAGGCAGGCACTGGTCGTCGTCGCCCACCACGGTCACGTTCCGGTGCCTGCCTGCCAGCGCACGCACCAACAGGTACTGCGCGTGGTTGGTGTCCTGGTACTCGTCCACCAGCACGTGCTCGAAACGGTCCTGGTACTTCCGGAGCACCTCCGGATGCTCTTCGAACAGCCGCAGCACCTCGCACATCAGGTCGTCGAAGTCCAGCGCGCCCTGGGCGCGCAGCTCGGCCTGGTACGATTGCCAGACCCTGGCCGTCGCCTCCTCCATGAACGTCGAGGCGCGCGCGGCGTACCGGGCCACATCCAGCACCTCATCCTTGGCCCGGCCTATCATGGCGTGGATCGCGGCCGGCGGATACCGCCGCTCGTCGAGCCCCAGCACGGCCAGGCAGTCGCGGATCACCCTGCGCTGATCGTCCTCGTCATAGATCGCGAACTGCGCCGGCACGCCGATCGCCTCGCCGTCGGCTCTGAGGATGCGGCTGCAGGTGGCGTGGAAGGTGCCGACCCAGATCGGGCGCGCCGCTGGTCCGCCCAGCAGCGCGTCAATCCGCTCGCGCATCTCGCGCGCGGCCTTGTTGGTGAAGGTGACCGCCAGGATGCGTCCGGGAGCCACGCCGCGCTCGCGGATCAGGTAGGCGATCCGGTGCGCCAGGACCCGGGTCTTGCCCGAACCGGCCCCGGCCAGCACGAGCAGCGGCCCGCCTGGATGGGTGACCGCATCGCGCTGCGGAGGGTTCAGGGAGGAAAGCAGGTCCATGGTCCGCCGTCCACTATATCGGCCGGCGATGTTGGAGGCAAACGTGTCGTTCGGCCGTACTACGGCATCAACCGGTATCGTGCGGCAAGAGCTTCGGGAGTCTCAACGCTGATCCCCTGATACCCGGAGAAGCCCTTGGCATCGTACGTGCAGATGGTCCCGATGTTGAGGGTTCGCATCTGCGCCACGAGGAATGCATCGAACACCCCCTGCCCTGTCGGCCCCCGACTCGTCACGATTTCGGCGAACTCGGCAAAGACGCCGGGTTCCGGATACACCACCTGGAGTGCCCCCGCCAGTACATCGAGCCCTTCCCATGCCTCAACAGGAGCCACAGGGCGTTCTACCCGTCTGTGGTCGGTGATGATCGCAAAGGCTTCGAGCAGCACCTGGGGTACAAGCACGCCCGGCACCCTTCGTGACTTTGCGCCCTCCAAGACGGCGCGACAGATCGGAAATGCACGAGCATTGCCGTCGACCCCGGCCACGATGATGTTCGTGTCGAGAAGGATCACCTGGGAGCCTGGCGCTTCAGACGATCCTCATAAAGGTCTCCGCGCTTCCACGGTTTCACCTCGCCCAGGTGGAATGTGGGGAGTTCGCGAGGGTGGGTCTTGAAATAGCGTTCCAGGGCTTCGATGACGATGTCGTTCTTCTGTCGCCCGGTCTCCTGGCTCATGCGGTCCAGCTCGGCGAGAATGTTGGCCCGGGATCGCGGCACGTACACGTTCAGCTGCATCTCCATCACCAGTTCCACCTTCCCACAACCAGTAGTGATTGTCAATAGCTATTTCCTGGGGCTACGACGGCCACTCGATGACGGGCCCGGAGGGCTCGCGGCCGGGGGCGTACGGACGGTCCCCAGGAGCCCGTGTCTCAGTCAATCTCTGCGAACACGGTTTGAAGGGGAAGCGCGAGGTCGGGGAGCGGCGGTGCGCCCTGCATCACCTCGTCCCGCGCGAATCGCATCACATCGGCGTGCGCGTGAACTGTCACCGTCCGCGCGTCTGGATCGACGACCCACACCCCATGGGCGCCCGCCCGCAGGTAATCAGCTACCTTCGCCGCGACCTCGGAGGGGCGATCGTCAGGCGAGAGCACCTCGACCGCGAGATCGGGTGGACCAGGGAAGAACTTCGCGGGGAGCGGTGAGGGCACGCGTCGTTTCAGCACGACCGCGAGGTCCGGCGCCCGAACGGTCGGGGGCTCCTTGATTAGGATGAAACCGGCGTCGGACACGACGATGCCCAGACCACGGGCCGCCACATGCTCGCGGAGCCGCTGGCCCAGGCTCAGAACCAGCACCCCGTGGCGAACCCCCGGCGGGACCAGTTCGATCACCTGCCCTCCGATGAGCTCCGCCTTGGGCAACCGGTGGGCCATGTGCCAGAACTCATCAACGGAGACCGGGGTCCGAGTTTCAGGCGCCATGACGCAAGTATAACACCCTCCAGGTCCACCCCACATATTCATTCGGCAGCGGAGTCCGTTCTTTCAGGGGGTCAGGTCGAACCGTGCGAGTAGAACGTCGGGGGCCCTACTCCCACTCTATCGTAGCCGGAGGCTTGCTCGTGATGTCGTAGACCACCCGCGTGACGCCGGGTACCTCGCGGGTGATGCGGCTGGCCACCGACTCGAGCACCTCTTCAGGCAGGCGCGCCCAGTCGGCGGTCATGCCGTCCTCGCTGGTCACCGCGCGCACGACGATCACCTGGCCGTAGGTGCGGGCGTCGCCCATGACGCCCACGGTGTGCACCGGCAGCAGCACCCCAAACGCCTGCCAGATCTCGAGGGCCAGGCCGGCCTCCCGCAGCTCTTCCAGGATGATCGCGTCGGCCGCCCGCAGCCGATCGAGGCGCTCGGCCGTGACCTCGCCCATTATCCGGATTGCCAGCCCCGGCCCGGGGAAGGGATGGCGCACGATCATGCGATCTGGCAGCCCTAGCTGCCTGGCAACCTCGCGCACCTCGTCCTTGAAGAGGTCGCGGAACGGCTCCACCAGCCGCAGCCGCATGCGCTCGGGCAGGCCGCCGACATTGTGGTGGGTCTTGATGCGGGCCGCGGTCCGGGTGCCGCTCTCAATGACGTCAGGGTAGAGCGTGCCCTGCACCAGGTACTCGATCGCGCCCAGGCGCTGCGCCTCTTCCTCGAAGACGCGGACGAACTCCTCACCGATCGTGCGCCGTTTCTGCTCCGGATCGGTCACCCCGGCCAGGCGGGCCAGGAATCGCGCCCGGGCGTCCACGTGGATCAGCGGCACCTGGAAAGCGTCGCGGAAGGTCTTGACCACCTGCTCCGGCTCGCCCTTCCGCAGCAGGCCGTGATCAACGAAGATGCAGGTAAGCTGGTCTCCGATGGCGCGGTGCACGAGAGCCGCCGCGGTGGCCGAATCCACCCCGCCCGAGAGCGCGCAGAGCGTCCTACCCCCGCCCACCTGTTCCTGAATCACGGCGACGCTGCGATCTATGAACGACGCCATGGTCCACGACGGCTCGCAGCCGCAGACACCGTAGAGGAAGTTGCGCAGAACCTCGATCCCCCACGGCGTGTGGGAAACCTCGGGATGGAACTGCAGACCGTAGAGACGTCGGGAACGATCGGCCATCGCGGCCACCGGGCTGCTATCGGTGTGGGCGAGCGCCGCAAACCCCGGCGGCAACTCGGTCACCGAGTCGCCGTGGCTCATCCAGCAGATGAGGCGGAGCTCCAGGCCGGCGAAGAGGTCGGCGCCGTCGTCCACGAACAGGCGCGTGCGGCCGTATTCCCGCTGCTCGGCCGCGGCGGTGCGGCCGCCCAGTAGGTGGGTCATGATTTGCATTCCGTAGCAGATCCCCAGCACCGGCACGCCCGCGTCGAACAGCGCCGGATCCGCCAGGGGCGCCCCTGGCTCGCAAACGCTCGCCGGGCTGCCCGAGAGAACGATCCCCTGCGGCCGATGGGCCAGTATCTGCTCCAGCGGGGTATCGTAGGGCAGGATGATGCTGTAGACCCGGCTTTCCCGGATGCGCCGGGCGATCAGTTGGGCGTACTGCGCGCCGAAGTCGAGGACGATCACCGGGCGGGGCGGCGTGCCCGGCTGCGTGGGGAGCAGGAGCTGCGGCTGGGGCTGCGCGGGCGTCAGCGTCCCTGCCCCACTTTCTGGCTGAACTGTGCGGCCTTGCCCTCGGTGCCCAACGCAGGGGCGAGGACGATCTCCGCGGCGTGCATCTGGCGGATCGTAGCGGCCCCGCACAGCCCCATCGCGGTGCGCAGCGCCTCGATCAGGTTGTGCGATCCGTCGTCCACCCGAGCAGGACCCAGCAGGATCTGCCGGAGCGTGCCCGTTGTGCCGACGCGGATCCGGGTGCCGCGGGGGAGCGCGGCGTGCGGTGCGGCCATCCCCCAGTGGAAGCCGCGGCCCGGGGCCTCTTCGGCCCTCGCGAGCGCCGAGCCCAGCATCACCGCGTCGGCCCCGCACGCGATCGCCTTTGCCACGTCCCCGCCGACCGCAATGCCGCCGTCGGCCACCACCGGCACATGGGTCCCGGTCCGGCGCAGGTGATCGTCGCGCGCGGCGGCCACATCGCAGATCGCCGTTGCCTGCGGCACGCCGATGCCGAGCACCCGGCGGCTGGTGCACGCCGCGCCCGGCCCGACCCCCACGAACAGCGCTGCGGCGCCTGCCTGCAGCAGGCCTGCGGCGGCCTCGTACCCGACGCAGTTGCCCACCATCACCGGGATCCGCGTCCCGGCGGTGAGCGCCCGCAGCGAGACCGCCCTGCCGCGCGAAGACCGGTGCTCCTCGGTAACCACCGTGGACTGCACCAGCAACAGGTCGGCGCCGGCCTCCTGGGCCAGCGGCACCAGGTGCCCGGCGGCGGCCGGCGTCATCGAGACCGCGCACGCGGCGCCCGCATTCTTGATGGCGCGGATGCATGCGGCCACCAGCGCATCGTCAATGGGCGCGCGGTAGAGCCGCTGGAGCAGACCGACCACCTCATCGGGCACCGCCGCCGCGATCGCATCCAGCGGTTCGGCGGGATCGGCGTACCGCGTCTGCAGGCCTTCCAGGTTGAGCACGGCCAGACCGCCCAGATCCGCGATGAAGCCGGCGGTGCGCGCGTCCACCACGCTGTCCATAGCGGAGGCCACCACCGGGAGCCGGAAGGCGTGGCCGCCTACCTGCCAGGAGCAGTCCACATCCTCGGGGTCCAGGGTCGAGGCCGCCGGCACCAGGGCGATGTCGTCGAGACTGAAGGTCCGCCGCACCCTCCGGCCCTGCCCCAGCCACTCACCGGGTGCGTCCGGCCCGCTGACCCGGGCGGCATCGCGCGTCGGGGTCTGGACGATCATGGGCTCTCGCCTCCCTGTGGCTAGATGCCGTAGAGCTCGGGCTTGAGGACGCCTATGAAAGGCAGGTTCCGGTAGCGGCCCGAGTAGTCGAGTCCGTACCCGATGACGAACTTGTCTGGGATCTCGAACCCGCGGAAGTCAATCGGCACCTCGCGCCTGCGGCGCGGACGCTTGTCCAGAAGCGCGCACACCCTCAGCGAGGCCGGATACCGGGCCTTGAGCGTCTCGAGCAGGTAGTCCATGGTGAGCCCTGTGTCAATGATGTCCTCGACCACCAGCACGTGCCGGCCCTCGATGCTCTGATTCAGGTCCTTGAGGATGCGGACGATGCCGCTGCTCTCGGTAGCGTCCCCGTAGGAGGCCGTGGCCATGAAGTCCACATTGCAGGGGATAGTGATCGCCTTCAGGAGGTCGGCGAGAAAGACGAAGGCACCCGTTAGGATGCCGACCAGCAGTGGTTCTTTGGTGCCGTACTCCAAACTGATGCGCCGTCCGAGTTCCCGGATTCGGTCCTGCAAGACCTCCTCCGGGATAAGGATTTCGTCGACGTCGTCTGCCAGGCCCAACGGCGGTCCTCTCCTTGCGCTGGGATTTCAGTAATTATAGGCCAGCCCCCACAGGGCGTCAACCGGGTGTGGCGCGGCTGCCCGGCTTGCGTACGGGCACTCCCTCCCGGCACTGCGGGCACCGGTCGGGAGCAAACGTCGGCAGGTCGAGGGTGATGAGCGCTTCCAGATGGGCCTTCAGGTCCATGCGGCCGCCGGTCCGGTCCACCAGCGCGCCGAAACCCACCACCGCGCCGCCGGCGGCCCGCACCAGGGAAGCCACCTCCGCGGCCGATCCTCCGGTCGTAACAACGTCCTCCACCACCAGGACCCGCTCGCCCACGGCGATCGTGAAACCGCGCCGCAGCGCCATCTGTCCGCCGTCCCTCTCTGCGAAGATCGCGCGCACGCCCAGTGCCCGCGCGACCTCGTGCGCGACAACAACGGCGCCCAGGGCCGGGCCGATCACCACCTGCGGCCGCAGCGGCCGCAGGCGTTCGGCCAGCGCCGCGCCCAAGGCCTGCGCCTCCTCTGGGTACTGGAGGATCAGTGCCGATTGCACGTAGATGGGACTGTGCAGGCCGGAAGAGAGCAGGAAGTGACCGTCCGCCACCGCGCCGCGCCGACGAAAGCGAACGAGCCAGTCTGGACTCATCGCGACCCGGCGTCCCTTGCTGCGGCCATCTCTTCCGCTACCGCCTGCGCGGCCGCCGCCGGATCCGGGGCGGCCGTGATGGGACGGCCGACTACCAGGTAGTCCGCGCCGGCCCGCACCGCCTGCCCGGGAGTCGCCACGCGCGCCTGGTCGTGGACGGCTGCCCCGGAAGGCCGGATTGCCGGCGTCAGCACTCGGAACGCGGGACCGCAGGCGGCCTTGATCTGCGCGCACTCCTGCGCCGAGGCCACAACGCCGTCGAGGCCGGCCTCGCGGGCTGAGGCGGCGGCGCGCAGGACGCCAGCGCCGACCCGGCCGGCGTCGCTGGTCAGGCGCGTGACGCCTAGCACGCGGGTCGCACCGCCGGATCGCCGGGCGGCGTCTGCCGCGGCCTCCATCGCCGCCGACCCGGCGGCGCAGTGAACGGTCACCAGCGCAACCCCGAGCTCCGCCGCGGCCGCAACGGAGCCGGCGACCGTGTGCGGGATGTCGTGGAACTTGAGGTCGAGGAAGACCTGCCCGCCGGCGGCGTGCACGGCACGCACCGCCTCTGGTCCGGTCGCGGTAAAGAGCACGGATCCTATCTTGAACCAGGGAGTCACCGGCAGCACGCGGTGGACCAGGGCTGCGGCGGCCTCCAGCGTCGGGAGGTCCAGGGCGACGACGAGGGCTGGGGTTCTGGCCAACGGCTCTAGACCGGGACCTTCACCCGGTACTCTCGGACCTCCGCGATCGGGAGGCCGAGCGCCCGGCGCGCGGCAATCCATTCTGCGATGGCATCCTTCACGTTCTCGAGGGCTTCCTGCTCTGTCATGCCTTCCGAGATCACTCCGCGCAACGCAGGAACTCGAACAACGTAGACGCCGCTGGAAGCGTCGTAGTCCATGATCGCGGTAAACTCGGTCCCCATCAGTTCCTCCACGCTCATCCCCATCTCCTCAAGTATGGCTCGAAGCGTGCCCGTCTTCAACACGCGATGACGAGGAACCGTCACCGTGATGCTACCCCGCTCGATAACCGTGTGCTTCCGCCCTTCGCGCACCACGCGCCAATCGGCCCGGGCAATCCCCCGGAGGAAGAAAGCAGTTGGAAGGTCTCTCGGGAGTCGCACTCCAACATGTCCCTCACCTCCTCCATCGACCGCTCCACCCGGACTTACCGTGTCCTTGCGCGCCCTCACCGCCCGGCAGAGCCATCCGGGCCCGAATGAGGGACGTTATCCATGCCTTCCAGCGCCCTGATGAGATCGGTCACCCGCTCGATGCCCACCTCAGCCATGTACGCCCGCAGGCCGTCGGTGATCTCCTCTGCCGCGCGGGGGTTGTCAATCAGCGCCGAGGCCACGGCCACCGCGTGCGCGCCGCAGAGCAGGAACTCTACCGCATCCTCCCAGGTGGCGATCCCTCCCATGCCGATGATCGGCAGCCGGACCGCCTGCGCCACGTCCCACACCATGCGCAGCGCCACCGGCTTGATCGCCGGCCCGGAGAGCCCGCCGGTGCCCGCGCCCAGCCGCATCCGCCGCGCCCGCGCGTCCACCGCCAGGGCGTTCAGGGTGTTGATCAGCGCCAGCCCGTCGGCCCCCCCGTCCGCGGCCGCCCTTGCCACGACCGTGATGTCGGCCACGTTCGGGCTGAGCTTGACAAACAGCGGGAGCGGAGTGCGCGCGCGCACCGCAGCGACCAGCGCGTGCGTGCGGTGGGGATCTGTGCCGAAGTGCAGTCCGTCCTCGACGTTCGGGCAGGAGACGTTGAGCTCAAGTGCGGCAACCCCCTCCTCATCGCTCAGCAACTCGGCGAGGGCCGCGTACTCGTCAGAACGGTGGCCGGCGATGCTCACGATGATCGGGCGCCCCAGCGTGCGGAGGAACGGCAGGTCGCGCGCGATGAAACCGGCGACGCCGGGGTTGCGCAGGCCCACCGCGTTCAGCCACCCGCCGGTCACCTCGACGGTCTGCGGCCCGGGATGGCCCTCGCGCGGCTCCAGCGTCACCGACTTTGTAACGATGCCCCCGAACGCCCTGAGGTCGTAGGCGGCCTGCACCTGCCGGCCGAACTCCAGCGGCCCGGGCGCGGACAGTACGGGAGTGGGAAACGTGATGCCGGCGAGGGTGACGGAGAGCGTAGGCCCCGATGGGAGACCTTCGCTCATCGCCCCGGCCTTCCAACTACTGTTATATGTCATCGGCGACTTCCACGCGAGGGTATCCCGGCCTCCTACCAGTACATCTTCACAAGCCCGGACCGGGCTATCTCGCTGTCCTTGGAAATCAACGGGATGCCCAACTGGACGGCGGCGGCAACAATGAGGCGATCAAAGGGATCGGCGAAGCGCCGCATGGCCCACGCCTCCTTCACGTGGACCGGTTCCATCGCCACGGGAGCGAACCCTGGCGACTCGAAGAGACTGTCAACCCACGCCGGGAAGGGGGTCCGGAGCCGGATCTTGCGGTGCTCTTCGAGTAGCGCCAGCTCAAGTATCACGACGGTAGGGACGTAAATGAGCAGCCTGCCCTCCGTGCACGCCTCGAAGGCTCTCCGCGCGCGCACGCTGAGCTTCTGGCGAGAACCTGCCCACCAGATGAGCGGGTGTGTGTCGGTGATCAGGGCACCCGTCATGCGGCAGGATGGCGGCGGACCGCTTCCTGCAAAACCTCCCCGACAGACGCCCTCTCCAGATCCGCCATCACCTCAATCGTGTCCCTGAGGCGGTCTCTCTGTCTGCGGTCCCCCGACGACACGAGAAGGTGCCGCAGCATCCCGGGGTGCAGGAGGACGGCAACGGGTCGCCCCCGCGAGGTGATCTCGACGGCGACCTCCACCCCGACCGGCAGTTCCCTGGTGACCAGCGCGCAGAAATCTCGCCTGACCTCGGTGATAGGCATCCGCCTCATCTTCACGGCCACCACCCCAGATCTGAGCAGATAATCTGCTCAGATCATAGCCCCACCGGATCGGCCGGTCAAGCGCCCCCTACGGCTCTTCCGCGGCGAAGAGGACGACGCCTCCCGCGGTCATGCGATCCAGGCGATCACGCGCGGCCTCGGCCTCCTGAAACGTATAGACGTGGGGCTCCAGGCCGGGCACTGCCAGCGATGTCTTCACGGCGCCGAAGGCATCTTCTCGCTGGTCCCCCTGATAGACAACCAGGAGATCCACGTCGCTGGCCACCGTATGACGGCCGGCTGCCCAGGATCCAAACAGGACCACGCGCACGAGGGGGAGCCGCGCGGCCAGGGCCGGCATGCGCTCCCTCAGCGCGCCGATCAGGGCCTCCCGGTCAAACCTTGGAAAGAAGACCCTGGCAGAAGGCGAGGATCTGCTCGGCATGTGCGATGTGCCTCCTGGCCTCCTCCGCAGTGTACCTGCTGGCTGGCGAGCCGGTGGGATGCGCGTTCGGATAGCGGCTTGGGATGTAGGCCTTGTCCAGGTCCAGAGCGCCGTCAAGCAGGGCCTGCGGCACACCGCGGCGTGCCCAGTCCTCTAGCCCCGTGCCTTGCGCACGACCGTCCACTTTCCGCCCACGGACTTCACCAGGTCGCCGACCTCGACCGCCATCCAGAACTCGTAGGGAACGCCGTACTCCTGGTGGTTGATCACGACCATGTACGGGGTTTGCTCCCAGACGCGGGAGCGCTTCTCCGCGACCCAGCCGATGATCTCGGCCTGGGAACTAACCCCCGATCCTCCGGTGGGAGAACCCGGGCCCCCGCAGGAGGGCAGGATCTGCGCCACGGCCAGCAGTGCGACGATCGCCATCACCTTGATCATTGCCCATCATCCTCCGTCACCTTCGCGGTGTCGTCCCCATTCTACACCAAATCGGGTTGGCCGCAATCCGCCGCGCGGCCCGCGCCTGGTCCCCAGCAGAGTCCGGAAATGAAGTCCCCCGGGGAGGAGACCCTCCCCGGGGGACGATAGAAGGAGCCGCTACCCTGTTACCAGGAGTAGGTCAGCTCTGCGCGGTAGAACTTCATGTACTCGGCCTGGGCGTAGCCGAGCGCGTAGTTCGGCCCCTTCCCCAGGTAGTAGTTGAACGAGATGGTTGTGCGCGGCGCCAGCGTGTGCGCCAGGCGGAACCACCACTCGCTGTAGGCGTTGTCGACAGTCGGCCAGTAGTTGGTGCCGGCCTCGTACAGGATGCTGCCGGACCAGGCCGGAGAGAAGGTCAGGTTCAGCCGTGCCAGGTAGCCCTTCATGTTGAAGGCATAGGCCTGGCCGGTGATGGTCGTCGCGTAGGTGTTGATCGGCCAGCACGCCGCAAACGGGGCAGCACCGACCGCGGTGCAGGCGCCGTCCAGCGGGCCGTAGTCGTGGTACTCGAGGTCCAGGGTGGGCCTCCAGGTGGAGAACCCGATCAGCCGGGCCAGGTCGAGGTTACCGCCTACGCGCCAGGCCTTTGTGGTCGGAGAGGCCACCAAGGCGTTGGTCGTCCACGAGGCGTAGTCGAAGTACATCCTGATGCCTGGAACCAGGGTGCCGGCAGCGTCAAAGCTCCAACCCGATCCGCCGCCGACATTGGTCGGCGCAGACGGAAGCACCCACTCCTGGAAGTAGCTCCCGCCAAGCGTCCAGCCAGGCAGGATTGCACTGGAGGTCACGCGCACCATCCGGTTGTCGCGGATTGTCTGGGATGCGCCCGTGCCGGCGCCGACGGGAATGGTGCAGTAAGGGACGGCGGGGGGGACGGGGGTGACGAGGGTGCAGTTGTCGCGGAAGAGCGCCAGGTCAACGTTCAGCGGTCCGAGCACCCACCTGGACAGGATACCGTCCGAGGTCCCGGTGGTCGTCGTCCCGAGAGGCAGGGTGGAAAAGCCCGCTGGCGCTCCGACGACAGCCGCGCCGCCCGCGCTGCTGCTGGCCGGGTCGTAGAGCAGGCCCACGCCGTAGGGGCCCTGGGGGGACAGTGAGTAGAACTGGCGGCCGATTCTCCAGAGACTCGCGCCGTAAACGTTCCGGAGGTCGAGGTAGAGCATGTCGAAGGTGACGTTGTTGTAGGCGTAGTTGTGGCCGAAGCGGACGTCGTAGCCGATGCCGGCTGTGTTGGCCTGGTTGTTCGCCGTCAGCCGGATGACGGCCGTCGCGTTGGGGGCAATCGTGCCGGTGAAGGTCAGCCGGGTCCGCATCCGGCCGTCGGGGTGCTTGTTCTGTGCTCCGCCGCCGCTGGGGCCTGCCGGGAACACGTTGTAGCGGAAGCGGGCGTCGCCGGTGACCCGGGTGTTGTCCATCCGGGCGCGGAGAGCAGCCAGCTCCTCCTCGACCGCGGTCACCCGCACGCCGAGGGCGGCCAGCTCAGCCCGGAACTCCGCCACGAGGCGGTTCAGGGTCGTGATGCTGCCGGTGAGACGGGTGTCAAGCGCGCGAAGCGCCGTTGTCTGCGCGGTCATGGCAGTGGTCAACTGGCCGGTCCGGACCAGGTCCGGGGGCATGGGCGGGATCTTGATGGCCTCGATGCGCGCCAGAACGCGCGCAACTACCATGGCCATCTCGTAGCGGGTCATAGCCCGGTCGCCGCGGAAAGCCCCATCGGGATAACCCTCGATGAGACCCTTGGCCGCCAGCTCAGCGATCGCATCGTATGCCCAGTGATCGGTGGGCACGTCTGCGAACGGCTGCGCCATGGCGGGGGCGACCAGCGTGAGAGACAGCAGAGCTGCTAGAACGACAGCAATGTGCTTCATCGTTGGTTTCTTCCCCCTTCAGGTGTGTGTTGCGTGTGTCGGGCCTTCCGGCACACGGCGCGGGGGATGGAGTGAGCGTGTTTCCTCAACCTCCCGGCCTGTTCCCTGGGCCCTTCGTCCCGCCGCCTCGGTACCCTACCCTCTCCCCGGCCCTCCTCTCCGGGTGGGCTCCGCGATGCCTCTTCGGCCGCGGCTGCGGATGACGCCCTTCAATACTTATGTGAACACACTATCATTCAACCCTGTCCGGCGCAATAACCGGAACATGGGCGGCACAGATGGCGCAACAATCTCTCCCTTGTCCCTTCGCCGCCCAAAGCCAGAATCCTCCTCCCCGGACTTCGAGAAGTCAGATCTGTCTACGCCGCGTGATCACCGGCGTCCCTCCAGAACCGCCTCGGCCAGCAGCACCGCCGCGTAATCGTCGTAGGGCTCAGGCGGCGTCTGGAGAGTGCGCGGCACCAGCCGTCGCCACCCGCGGGGGGGGTGTTCATCGAAGTAGCGCGACCGGGCCCGCAGCGTGGTGCCCGCCTCCTCGACAACCGACACCGGGGCCACGCCCGCGTCAGCAAGCAGCGCGATCACCGTTGCCGAGGCGGTGCGGTTGCCGACGACCACCTCGGTCACCCCGTACCGCGACTGCCAGTCCCGCACCAGCGCGGGCAGCGCCTCGCGCGAGACCACCGCCCTCGCGTGGACCTTCCCGGGCTCGCAGACTGCCACGCCGCACCTGGCGCGGCCCGGGTCAACCGCCAGGATTACCTTGCTGCCGGGCCTGCTCACGGCGCGCTCACGAACGCAACCCAGATCAGCACGACGCTCGCAATGGGCGCGCCGTCCCGGCGCGCCGGCAGGAACTGCCAGAGATAGGCAGCAGCCGCGGCGGCCGCGTCCAGTTCGGGCCTGCCCGAGCTCACCGCGACCTCGACACGGCCCACCGCGCCGTCCTCGCGCACCAGGAGCCGCAGCCGCACCCGCGCTGAGGCCTGTTCCGGCCGCGCCTCGGCGGCAAGGCCGGGGGGTTCCACGATAACCCGCCAGGCATCGGGATGGCGCGGCGGATGCAGGGCAACGGGCACCGGGGGCGTGACGATCGGGGCAGCGGTGACCGGCGGCGGTGGCAGTGGAGACGGTGCCGGTGGATGCGCCGGCAGGGGGGCAGGAGCGGCGGCAGGCAGCGGCGCTGCGGCGTCGGCACCATGCGCCCCGGCTCCTGGGCCGGGCTGGGGCGCTGCGGCGGTCGAGGGTCCGCCGCTTCCCGCGGCAGGTGCAGCCGCCTGCAGTGTCTGGGCCTGTGGTGTCTGGGCCTGTGGAGCCCGGGGCCTTCCTTTCGCGGCAGCGCGGCGCGGCGGGGATTGTGTTGCCGCCGGCCTCTCCTCTTGTGGCCTCGGCGCCACCACGGCCTCCTCCTCTGGCAGGCCCGACTCCTGCGCCGCCGATGGCGCAGGTATGGCAGAGGCCGTGGCATCGGGCACCGATCCGCCCGGCCGCGCAGCCGGCGCCACATCGGCGGTGCCTCCCCTGCCGCCCAACAACACCGCGCCGGCGACCGCGGCCAGGAGGGCCAGCGCGATCAATGCGATTGCGGCAGGCGGCCGTTTCATCTCCGAAGCACGTACTCCACCATGAGCGTTCGACCGGGAGCAGGATAGCCCTGCACCGGTTCGTAGCGGGCATCCAGCAGGTTCTGGACGGAGAGGCGCAGCGCGGATCCCGCATTCAGCGGCACCTGCGCCGCCAGACCGACGCTCACGTACGCCGGCAGCGTCACCGTGTTGGCGGAATCGGCAAACCGCGCGCCTACCAGGACCGCTGAGGCGGTCGCAGAGGCGCCGCGCGGCAGCGCCGCGCTCAACGCCAGCGCCGCGCTGTGGCGCGCCCGGTTGGGGAGATCCAGCCCGGTGGCCGTATCGGTGGCCGCCAGCCAAGTGGAGGATGCGCGCAGGTGCCAGATGGGGTTGATCGCGCCCTCGAACTCCACCGACGCGCCGCGCAGCGACGCCCTGCCCACGTTCTGCGGCGAGAAGACGAAGAACGCGTCAGGGACCCAGAGTATGAGATCGCGCACGTCGCTCCAAAATACCGTTGCGCGCGCCGTGGCGCGGGGCCCCAGCGAGGCCTCCAGCCCGGCGTCCACCGACCAGGCGTGCTCGGGCCGCAGCGCTGGATTGCCGACGGCGAAGCCGTCAAAGGGATAATAGAGATCGGCCATCGTCGGCCCGCGGAATGTGCGGCCCGCCGCCAGCCGCAGGCGCAGGTCGGGCCGGAGGAAGTAGACCAGTCCTACCCGCGGGTTGATCTGCGCGCCGTAGACCGAGTGCAGGTCAGCGCGCAGCCCGGCAGAGAGCAGCAGGCGCGGTCCGAGCACGCGGTCGTCCTGCACGTAGAGCGCGCCTACTGTTGCGGACCGCTCTCCCACGCTGGTGCTGCGCAGGTGTTGAAGTTGCGCGTCGGCGCCCAGCGCCACGACCCGAGAGGCGGAAATCCGCGCTGTGCGCTGCCACTCCGCGGCCCAAGCCGTGCCGGTGTGGCTGTCGTCAGTCCACCAACTGGGATCGCGGAAGGCCAGGTTCTCCCGGTGCACCGTCAGCCGTAGGCGGTCGGTGGTGGTGCCGCGCTCCTGCTCCACCGTCAGTGCCGCGGCCAGGCGGCTGTCCTCCTGCCGCGCCAGCGGCGAGGGCCAGAAGGTGGAGCCCGGAGAGCCGCGGGATCCGGTCGAACCGATCAGACTTAGGTCCCACCGGCGACCGGGTGAGGCGTCGCCCAGGCGCAGCGAGAAGTAGCCGCTGCGCAGATCGCTGTTGGGCCGTTCGCCCGTAGCGGCGTCGTACCGCAGCGTCAGGCGGGCCGCTCCTCCGCCGGCGATTCCCAAACTCAACAGGCCGAAGGAGCCGCCGCCCACCGTGGCCGCATCCGGCGCCCGGCGGCGCGTGACGATGGAGATCACGCCGCCCATCGCGCCGCTGCCGTAGATGGCCGAGAACGGCCCGCGCAGCACCTCGATGCGTTCGATGTCGTCAATCGGGATGGTGCTGAGGTCCACGGTCCCTGCGAAGACGCCGTTGAGTGGAACGCCGTCCAGCAGCACCAGTACCTGCTCGGCGCTGCTCCCCCGGATGCTCGGGGTGATCAGGCCTCCGGCTCCACCGTACGCGCGTGAGGCCACCTCGGGCAGGAACGCGATCGCCTCGCCGGCGGTGCGCACGCCCAGCCGCCGCAGTTCCGCGGCCGTGATCACCGACACGCTGGCCGGCGAGGCCGACGCCGGCTGCGGCCTCCTGGCCGGCGAGATGACGTCGGGCAGTTCGAACTCGGGTGGGGGTTCCTGAGAGAACAACGGGCCAGAAGGGCCCAGGGTCAGCGCAGCACAGAGCAGTGCGGACAGCAGAACACGAACGAACAACCTGCCCACCTCCCTTGCCTCGAAGGCGTGTGGCATCGGTGCAGGCAGGTCTTCTGGCTCCGGGTCATCGCAGGCCGCCGGCCTTCCCGGGAAACCTTCCCAGTGGCATGACCCTTTGGGGTGGCGCCTGCTCTCCGTGACAGCGGCGGGACCGCGCCGGACTTCCCCGGCTGCAACGCGCTGAGCCGCAACGCGCAGACGGGTGATACCGGACTTCCCTTTTATGGCGCAGTGCTTGGTGCCCCTGCGCCAACCTGCACCGCTATGAGATATGTTCGACGGCTAGGGCTGCTTTCCTCTTGCCCTCTCGGCCAGCGCTCCTGCCCTGAGATCGTTGGGCGCCAGGCGTAGCGCCCTCTGCGCCAGCGCCAGCGCCCGACCGGCCTGCCCTGCCTCCAGGAGCACCTCGCCCAGGGCCACCAGCGCTTCGACGTTACCGGGCTCGAGCGCCAGCGCCCGGCCGTACGCCTGCTCGGCATCGCGCACCCGGCCGACCTCCCGGTACTGGTTGGCGAGGCCCAAGAAGAAGGCGGCGCGCTCCGGCGCCATCGCAGTGCTCCGCTCCATGTAGGGAATCCCCAGTTTCGGCCGGCCCAGGGACGCGTATGCGAATCCGATCAGGTAGATGGCGTCCGCATCGAGGTCGCGCACGCTCTCAAACCCTGATATGCGCGGGAACGATGGCGCGCCCAACTTGCTCAGGAACGTCTCGATCTCCGCGGTGGTGTCCGCATAGAGCAGGCGCGGCGTGCGGAACTCCATCACAGGACGATCGTCGGTGTGCGGACCTGCGAGGCCCAGCGTCAATGCGGCGATCTGCGGCTCGCCCAACATGTGGCCGGCGAACAGCGCCAGCGGGTGCCAGATTCCGATGGACCGGAGGTCTTCTCTCACGCCCGGAACCTTCTCCATGCGGTCGGCCACCTGTGCTTGGTCCCAGTTCAACTGACCGGTCGAGCCGATGAGCAGGAGGTCGCCGACCCCGGAGGTCCAAAGCTCGGCACGCGTGAAGACCGAGCGAAACGTGCCGACCAGCAGCGCCAGGTCAGGCGGAGCCAGGGTGTGCGTGTGGATCCACTGTATCATCACGCCGCCGGGCCGGAGCCGGGCCCGGACGGCCCTGTAGAACTCGAGTGTGAACAGCGTGCCGGTCCCGGCCACCCAGAGGTCGGAAGGGTCGGAGATGACCACGTCATACCGGTCGGCCGCCGCGAGCAGCCGGTTGCGGCCGTCGGCCACGAGTATTCTAAGCCGCGGATCGTCCAGCACCCCCTGGTTGTGCCGGCCAAAGAGCCGTGCCGCCTCCCGGGCCGCGGGCTCTATCTCCACCACGTCAATGCGGCGCACCGGGTACCGCGCCACCGCCGCTGCGGTGACGGCCGTACCCAACCCCAACACGAAGACATCTTGAGGAGCGGGATGCAGCAGCATCGGCAGGTGCCCCAGCAGGAGCTGGTTGGCCATGTCGCTGGGATAGGTGGACGCATCCGTCTTGCCGTTCGACCGGTAGATCAGCTGCCCCTCGGTTTCGTCCACGGAGATCGTGGAGTTGATCCCGTCACGGTAGTACAGCAGCCGCAGCGCTGCCACCGTGCGTGTGAAACCCTCCACCGAACCGAACCGCGGGGCAAAAAACCCGATGCCGGCGGCGAAGACTTCGCGTGGCCAGGGCGGGAGGGTCAATGCGATCAGGAGCGCTGCGGCCGCGGGCGCCATCGCCGGCAGCCGGCGCCTCCAGGGCAGGGGCGCCCGCAGCAGGACAGAGATGCCGGCCAGGAGGTTGGCCAGCGCTCCGGCCAGGATCGTCGCCCGCACACCCACGGCCGGGATGAGCACGAAACCGCTCAGGTACGCGCCGGCCACGGTGCCTGCGGTGTTGGCGGCGTAGGCGGTCCCGATAGAGCGGCCCACCCGCGACAGCGCCGGGCCGATGATGCCGACAACCGCGGGGAAGGTGGCGCCCCAGAGTAGGGCGGGCACAAACCCAACCAGTCCTGCCAGGCCGATCTGCGCGGCGATCTGCCAGCCGAAGGCGTCCCGAAAGACCGGGAAGAACCGCATGAACAGGAACGGCAACTGCGGGGCGATCAGAAGCGAGACGACGGTCCAGAGCCCGATCAGAAGCTCGATGACCGCGAAGGCGAGAACATGGCCGCCGGGAGTCAGGCGCATCCGGCCGTACAGCACGCTGCCTATCCCGATCCCGGCCAGGACCACGACCACAATCGTGCCGAACGCGTAAACCGACGATCCCATGACCATGGCAAGGAGCCGGGCCCAGGCCACCTCGAACGTCATGGCCGCGAAGCCGGACAACCCAAAACCCTGCAGCACCACGAAGACCGTGACGGGATCGGGCGGCGCAAGGCCGGCCTCGGGCACAAAGCCGGCCTCGGGCAGGCGGCCGGTCCCGGGCGTACCGCCGGCCCGGGCGGGCTGCTGTAGTCCCCGCCGCCGCACCGCATCGAGCAACAGCGCCACTGCCCCGATCACCAGATTCACCGATGCCGCCAGCCGCACCGCAGCCGAGAGTCCCAGGAACGGGAGCAGCCCGTAGGCGGCCAGGGCGGCGCCCATGGCAGCGCCGACGGTGTTCCAGCCGTAGAGCGATCCCACGCCCCGGACAGTCCCTCCCGCGCCCACGGCGAGATGGCGTACCAGCAGCGGCACGGTTCCTCCCATGAGCACCGTGGGCGGCAGTATGACGAGTGCGCTCAGCACGAACTGCGCGCCCGCGTAGAGGCCGGGCCGGCCTTCGAGCACCGGATAGAGCCCCAGGTAGACGATCTCCATCCCGCGGAAGATCCACGGGCTGGCCAACCCGTAGAGTCCGGTAGCCACTTCCACCAGGCCGAAGAGGGCAATCGCCCCACCCGGCCTCCGGTCCGCAACCCTGCCCCATACCCATGCGCCCACGGCCAGGCCGCCCAGGAAGGCCACCAGCACCGTGCTGGTGGCCAGCGTGGTGCTTCCGAACACCAGTGCCAGGCGGCGCATCCATACCACCTGATAGATGAGCGCGGCCAGACCGGAGCCGACGGCCATCGCCAGCAGCAGCGACGAAGGCGGCCTGGGGGTTGGCATGCTACTTGAGGGCAAAGGTCACCGCCAGCGGAGAGTCGGTCATGATGTTGCCCCGTGCCAGGACCTGCACGCGCACCTCGCGGCGTAGCTCCGCGATCCGCGTCACCATGGCCCGGTGCTCGTCCCCGTCAACCTGACCGCGGGGCAGTTCGGTGATCCGGGCCAGCGGCGGGGAAAGGATCTTGGCCTGTGCCCGCTCCGCGGCCTCGTCAACCAAGGCAAGCAGGCCGCGGCTGATCTGCTCGCGTGGCGCACGGCCGTCAACGAGACCGTCCCAAAGCAGCGCCCCCTTCGCATAGACAAGACGGCGGTCCACGAGCTGTACGAAGATCAGCAGGGACTCGCCCCGCAGTGAGTTCTCCTGCGCCACTATCCGCACCACGGTCTCCCTGCCGCGGAGCGAGATCAGGCGCGCGAGCGCCTCCCATGTCAGGTTGGGTGGGTAGAGACTGAACACCGCGCCGGTGACCAGGTTGGGGGCGACGCCGTTGCCCGCGGCGGCGTCCACCGCCCGCAGCCGCAGCGCGTCCAGCCGGGCGAGGATCTCGGGCTGCGGCAGCCGGCCGTCAATTACCTCCCGCAGCACCTCCTGGTTGCGCATGTAGGCGATGTCCCCTCCGGCCACCTCGCGCAGCCGTGCTTCGGCGTCCTCGATCTGTCGGCGAAGATCGTCTAGCTGGAACAGCCCGACTCGAGCGTCAGAGGACACCAGCACCACCGAGACCAGCGTGATAAGGGTGATGAGCATGCCAGTAGCCACGGTGATCAGGTGGGCGGTGTGCCTCGGCCTGAGCCCCAGGATGGTCAACCGGCGTCGGCCGATCGCCCGCCCGACCATGTTCCCAACGTATGCGACCACTCCGCTGACAACGATCAGCACCGGGATCAGGATCAGACCGAACGTCACTTGGCGCCCTCCCCTCCGGAACACGGCCCGGGCCCTTCCTTCAGGAAGATGCGATACCCGCGGTCCTCTCCCTGCAGGCGCGCGCCCGCGGGAAGCGACGTTGGGGTCCACCATGACGGCTGGTGAGGAGGAACGACGACAAACAGCCGCCTGTGGCGGCAGATCGCTCCTACCAGATCATCGGGACTCTCAACCCAGATTATGTGGCGGCCGGAGTAGAAGCCGAGCGAGGCGGACGTGTTCATGGCCACCGCGGCCACCGCATCGGAAGGGCGCGCCTCCTGGGCTATCGCTCGGGCAATCCGCGGCAGGGGACGATATCGCTCCATAGCCGGAAGCGTGAGGTGAACGAGCACCGGCACGGCGACCACAGGTGTCAGCAGCAGCGCCGCCAGGGCTGGAGGCGGGCGGCGGATCAGCAGAAGGCCGGCAGCCAGCAGCGGGCCTGCGGCGAAGACGGCGGCGGCGGCGGCCAGCGGGACGCGCAGATCCAGCATCTCGGCGGGGAACTTGATCCATCCGTAGAGCGCGATCGCCGCCACGAACGCCGCCGCGGTTGCCGCCAGGAGCCCAGTTGCCATCCGCATCAAGCCGGCCGTCTGCTCCTCCCACAGGCGCGCAATCCCGATCGCCAGCAACGGGTAGACCGGCAGGATGTAGTTGGGCAGCTTGGTACCGGCCAGTGAGTAGAAGAGCAGCGTGATTCCGCACCACAGGAGGATCACCTGGCTGCCCAGCTCGCGGCGCCGCCGCGCGTGGTAGGCGACCGCAGCGGGCAGGAACGCGGTCCAGGGAAAGGCCCCTACGATCAGGACCGGAACGTAATACCACCACGGTCCGGGTTGGTTCTCGACCACGCCGAAGAAACGGCTGAACAGGTAGTAGCCGACCGCGCTGCGGAGAAACGGCTCGCCGTGGCGCAGCGCCTCGATCAGATACCACGAGAGCCCGATCAGGCAGAAGAAAGCCGGACCCAGTAGCGGAGTCCTGCGCCAGGCGGACCAGTCGCGCCGGACCAACCACAGCCCGACCACGGCCATGGCAGGCAGCAACAATCCAATCGGCCCTTTCGTCAGGGTGGCCAGGCCTGCCCACACCCATGCCCACACCGCGGCGCGGCCGGAGCCGCCGGTGTAGGCGACCAGATACATGTAGAGCGCCAGCAGCATGAACAGCACCAGCGTGGGATCGAACACGCCCAGCCGCGACTGGACCAGGAACTGGAATGTCGTGGCCAGGATTGCCGCGGCAAGCACTCCGGTTGCGGGCCCGTAGAACAGCCGTGCCAGCAAGAAGGTAACGCCAACCGCGCCGGCGCCGGATATCGCGGACCAGATCCGCACGGTGGCCTCGGTAAACCCGAACGCCCATCCGGTCATGGCCTGGAGCCAGAAGAAGAGGGGAGGGTGCACGAACCACGGCCGGCCGTTGCTGTGCAGGGTGATCGGATCGCCGGTTTCTAGGATCTCACGCGAAACGCCGGCGTACTTGGGCTCATCCTGATCCCAAAGGGTACCCGCGCCGAGGCCGTATCCGAAGAGCAGTAACGCGGCCAGGGTGATCGCCAGCAGCCGCCTGTACTCCGCCCGGCCTCCGATCACCGGGCGAACCACAGGAGGCAGCCACCGCCGGTTGCCACCATTAGGTTCGGCAACCATGCTGCCCAGAAGGCAGGGATCTGGCCGCGCTCTCCGAGCGTGATCGTAATGGACATCAGGAGGTAGTAGGCCAGGAGCACCAGCACCGTGATCCCAAGGCCCGTAGACCGGCCCGACCGGTGCGGCCGCAGCCCCAGAGGCACCGCCAGCAGAGCGAAGATGAGACTGCTCGCCGGAAGAGCCAGCTTGGCCTGGAGGTTGACGGCGTAGCGCACGGCACTCTCCCCGGCTGAGCGGAGCGTGGCGATCTGAGCGCGCAGCTCGCCGATCGTCATCTCGCTGGGATCGCGGCGCGGGACCGCTATTTGCTTCGGCGTGCGTACCAGGGCCACCCGCATCTCGTCGAACGTGGTCGCCACCCCGGAGCCGGCTCCGAGCAGGTACAGGGTCCCCTGCTTCAGTATCCACCCCTGCGGCGCGTAGCGGGCCTGCCCGGCTTCGATCAGGCGCGCCGGCCGGCCTCCTTGAAACTGGGTGATGACCACGCCGTACATCGTGCCGTCACTCGTGTGGAGTTCGCGCGCGTAGAACACCGAGTCCACACCGTCCACGGGTTCGCGGAAGAGCACGTGTTGATGGACCGGCCGGGGTTGGGCCTGAAGTGCCTCGCTTAGGATCTCGCGGTAGCGCGTCTCAGTTCGGGGCACCACCCACTCGCTCATGCCCAGCGACGTCACGGTTACTGCCGCGCCTACGGCCAGCACGGGCAGCGCGATGCGGGCCAGGCTCCAGCCGGTGGTGCGCAGGGCGGTGATCTCATTGCGATCGCTGAGCCTACCGGTGGCCAGCAGCGTGGCCAGTAGCGTGGCCATCGGCAGGCCGTAGACCGCGAGGTACGGCACCCGCAGCACCAGGAGGAACAGGTTGGTTCTGATGGGCACGCCTGAATCGGCCGCCAATCGCGCCAGAAAGAACAGGTGGTTGACCAGCAGCAGCGTGGTGAAGACCGCGACACCGAACAGGAAGATGCCGCCGACCTCGCGCAGGATGTAACGGTCAATCAACCGCATCGGCGTCAGAGCCGGAACCGCTCGCCCAGGTAGAACCGCCGGGCGTCCTCACTGGCCATTATCTCCTCGGCGGTCCCCGCGAACAGGATGCGGCCTTCATGGATGATCTCCGACCGGTTGGTGATCGCCAGGGTATCCCGCACATTGTGGTCGGTTATCACCACGCCCAGCCCACGCCGGCGTAAGTGCACGACCACCTCCTGGATCTCGGCCACCGACTTCGGGTCCACGCCGGTGAACGGCTCGTCCAGCAGGATGAACGACGGCTCCATGGCAATCACCCGCGCTATCTCTACGCGGCGACGCTCTCCGCCGGAGAGCGTCGCCCCAAGCTGGTGGCGCAGGCGGGTCAATTCGAACTCCTCGATCAACCGGTCCGCCATCTCCTGCCGCGCGGCCCTGGGCCTGCCGTTGGCTTCCAGGACCGCCGCGATGTTCTCCTCAACCGTAAGGCCGCGAAACACCGAAGGCTCCTGGCTCAGGTAGCCGATCCCGCGCCGCGCGCGCAGGTGAACCGGCAGGTTGGTGATCGGCTGGTCGTCGAGCCAGACGTCACCGGCGTCAGGACGGATGAGACCCACGATCATGTAGAAGGTCGTGGTCTTGCCGGCGCCGTTGGGCCCGAGCAGGCCGACGATCTCCCCGCGTTCAACGCTGAGGTCCACGCCGTCCACCACGGCGCGACGGCCGTAGTGCTTGAAAAGCCCTCTCGCTGCCAGCATCCGGTCGCCCCCTAAGGCGGTACGACGGTCAACCGCGGGGTTCCGCGGGCCGTGATCCTCGTGCCGTCCAGGTCCACGTCAATCTGCTCGGCCGTCAGCCGGTCGCGCCCCCGGTCCACGCGCGCGTCGCCGGTCAGCGTGGCCCGGCCCTCCTTCAGGAAGATCTCCACCCGGCGCGCGCTGCCCGAGAGGTCCCCGCGGCGCAGCCGCGCCGATCCGATCCCGCGGCCGATCTCCTCGTCCATCAGGAGCGTGATGAGGTCGGCCGTCATCTGGGCATCCCTGAACCGCGCCTCGGGCTCGCCGGTGGCGGTAGCGGTCCGGGTGGCATCATCGTACTCCAGGCGCCGGCCTGAGAGCCTCCATTCTCCACGGAGGAGCAGGACCCCACCGGTCGCAACGAACCGCCTGGTCTTGAGCGACCCCTCGACCTCAGGGGCGGTCAGCGTTGCGGTTTGGTCTCCGCGCCCACTTGTCACCCGCACCGCGCCCCTGGCACGGATGCGATCATCACCCAGGTGGAACTCGACCGAGTCGGCCCGCACGACCAGGTTCGCGTCGGCAAGTTCGGCACCGGCCTCCGCTGTCAGAACCCGCGCGCGCTGGTCGTAGCGGATGCGGGGCGAGCGCAGAACCGTCGTGCCTCGCGTTGCGACCGCCGGCGTGCCCTCTGCGCGCCAGATCCCGCTGCCCTCGTCGTACTCCACGTAGGTCGCGCCGGAAAGCTCGATGACCGAGGTTCCGGCGGCGGTCGGTGCCTGTGCCCGCGCCACAGGGCTCCAGGACGCCCAGAGCGCGACCGCCGCGCAGACCGCCGCGCACTGACCGGGGAGGCTACTGCGCAACCGTAACACGGATGTTACCGCTCATCCGGGTGCGCTGCAGCGACACGTCCGCGACCAGATGGTCCCCATGTACTATCATGCCGGACTGGCGCAGTGTCACGCTTCCAGAGGCCTCGATCTGTTGCGTCTTGGGAAACCACCGGACCACGTCGGCCTCCAATGTGTGTCCCGAGGTCGCCCGCGCACGCACGCGGCCCGATAGCGTAACATTGCGCGTGGCCACGTAGAAGGTGCCGCGCGGAGCAGAGAAGGCGATGGCCGGCTCACCCGCTTGAAAGTACGTGCCCTCGACCGCGGCAAGCGTGGCCGTGCTTGAAGCGCTGTCCACGGCCACCGACTCCGCGCGGATGTCCCACTGACGGCGGCCCGCGGCGTCAACCGTCGAGATGGCCGTTCCCTCAACTTCAATCGGTGGTAGGCGGGCCGCCCGCGGGCTTGGAGATGGCCCGGCTGTTGGACTCGCCGTCGGTCCGGCGGCCAAGCCGGGACGGCCGGGCGCGGGTTCGGGCGTCTGCAGCAACGCCCAGATGACGAGAGGTATCACGGCGATGCCCAGGCCGATTGCTATCCACCGTCCGCTTCGGGACATCGCCGCTACGCCTCCTTGGCCGCCGGCCTCATCTTACCGGACGGCTCGATGGGCGTTCAAGGCCGGAGGCGGCGGACAGCACCTCCGCGGCTGCGCGCCGCGCGGCGCCCGGAGGTCCCAACGCTTCCGCCAGGGAGCGCAGCCGGGTTGCGATCGCCTCTCGCGCCGACGCGTCGCGGAGCAGTGCCAGGACTGTGCGGCTCATTTCATCGGCGGTGGCTCGGTGTTGAAGCAGCTCCGGCACGATCTGTTCTCCTGCCATGATGTTGGGAATCGAGACCCAGCGCACGTTGAACGCCGCCCGCGCGTACCACCAGGTTGGACGCGAGACACGGTAGGTAATCACCATCGGCACGCCGAGGATCATCGCCTCAACGGCGGCGGTCCCGGATGCCATCAACAGCACGGTGCTCGCCGCCATGACGTCGCGCGATCCGGGAACGATCGCCACCGGAAGGCCAGACGAAGCAACGGCCGCGGCCAGCCGGTCGCGGAAAGCCGGGGAGGCGACGGCCATCGCGAACTCCACACCGGGTGAAGCGGCGCGGACGGTGCGGGCGGCCTCCAGCATGGGCAAAAGGAGTGCATCCAACTCGAGTCCACGGCTGCCCGGGAGCAAACCGACCACCGGCGCAGCGGGTGCAATCCCGATCCGGGCCCGCGCGCCCTCCGCCCCGCCGATCGAACGCGCCAGGTCGGCCGCAGGATGCCCGACGAAGGCGACATCGGCGCCGGCGCGGCGGTAGGCCTCTGCCTCAAATGGGAAGATGGCCAGCAGGCGGGCGCCGAGCGCGGCGACGCGGGCGGCACGATTCCCTCTGCGAATCGCGACCATGGGCGGGACGTAGTACACCGCCGGGATGCGTCCCCTGAGCCGCTTCAGCAGCGCCAGGTTGAAACCGGGGAAATCAATGAGCACCAGCGCATGCGGCGGGTCGGCCACGAGCCGGTCCACGAGCCCGGACAGGCGGCGTAGAAAGGGCGACAGGCGCCGCGCTGCCTCAAACCAGCCGATGACGCCCCAATCGCTGCTGTCCGCAACTAGCGAAACCCCTGCCGCCTCCATGTGGCGTCCGCCGATTCCCTGCATGCACACCGTGGGGTCCAGCGCGGCGAGCGCGCGCGCCAGTTCAGCACCGTGTAGGTCGCCTGAGACCTCCCCTGCCACCAGGAAGAGCCGGAGGGGTCTAGCTGTGTGCATGAACCGGCGTGCCCAGCCGCGGTGTATCGGCGGCGACCACCGTGATTCCCGCCGCGTCGGCATCGGCAATCATCCGGTCCCGCTGGATGATCAGCGTGCGGTGTGCGTCAATGCCCAACACCCGTGCCGAGGCCTCGCGCATCGTCGTGATCGTATCCGGGCCGACCGTCGGGATGTCGAACCTGGGATCCTGATAGTTCCGGCTGACCTTCACCACAACCGTCCCCGCCGCGATGGCGCCGGCGCGCCGGATCGTGAGATCGGTGCCCTCCGCGGCCTCCACGGCCAGGATGACCCCGCGGCGCACCACCACCGTCTGTCCAACATCCAGGTCTGCGATGCGCCTGGCCACCGACCGTCCAAATCGCAGGTCCTCCTCTTCTTCGGGCGAGGGCGCGCGTGCCGTCAACACGCCTGTCGGGGCCAGCATGTCTCCCACGAACACCGTCTGGTCAAGCAGCACGATACCCTGCCCTGCCAGCAACGCGGCCAGATGTCGAAAAAGCGGAACGTCACGGTGGTCGCTGGCGCTCGCCATCACGCGTTCCATCATGGCGTCGCCGCGGGCCAGTAACTCCTCCCGGCCGAAACGGCCCGCGACCAGCACCTCGCGGACGCGGTGGGTCCGGAGCGTATCGAGCACCTCCTGCAGCGCGCCGGGTGAGCAGCGCTGGTAGTGATCAGCCAGATCCAGGAGGGCCGACGATTCGCCGGCGACCTGCAGGCACACCAGGGCGAGCCCGCGGGACTTGATGGCCCTGGCGATGACCTCGGGGAAGAACCCCGTCCCTGCCAGCAGGCCTATTATTCCGCTCTGGGTTGCCATCGCACTATCCCCCGGGTGCGCTCTCTGGCCGACCGGATGAAGGCAAGGAACTCCTGCGCCACAGGGCTGTTGGCGGCTTCTGCCTCGATTGCCCGCAGCGCCTCTTCCATGGTGCGCCGCTCCCTGAAGAACTGCCGGAACACGCGCTGCAGCACGAGCCGTTCGGCCGGCGGCACGCCCTGGCGCTGCAGGCCGACCCGATTCAGGCCCACGGCCCTGGCCATGAGCCCGGCTGCCATCACGAACGGTGGCACGTCCTGGCGGGCTCCAGACAGCGCGGCCAGCATCACCAGCCGGCCAATGCGGACGAACTGGTGCACGCCTGAGAGGCCGCCCAGATAGGCCTGGTCCCCTACCTGGGCCCATCCGCCCAGTTGCGTTCCGCTGACGATCGTGGTGTCGCTGCCCACGACGCAGTTGTGGCTCACACGGACCGAGGACATGATGAAGTTCCTATCCCCAATGCGCGTCTCGTTTCCCTCGCCGGTGGCGCGTTCGATGCTGCAAAACTCGCTGAACCTGTTCCCGTCGCCGATGACGACGCGGGTCGGCTCCCCGCAGTAGGCCCGGTCTTGCGGCTGACCGCCGGCCACCACGTGGGCGGCGAGCTGGTTGTCGCGACCCATCTCCACGTTGTCGTGAATCACGGAGTGCGGGCCAATCACGGTCCCGGACCCGACAACGGTGTTTGCTCCAACCACGGCGTAGGCGCCTATCTCAACGCCATCTTCCAGGCGCGCGCTCGCATGCACGATCGCGGTCGGATGCACGACGACACCCACGGAACCGGTGCTAGGATCGCGCATCGTCGTCCACCCGCGGATCCGCCTGCCCCACCGTCTCGGCCTCTACCGAGAAGAAGAACGTCAGCGTCCCTTCGGCAACGAGATTACCGTCCACGCGTGCCTCGGCCTGAACCTTCAGGAACCTGCCCCGGTGCTTGACGAGATCCACGCGGACAACCATCTGGTCGCCGGGCACCACGCGGCGGCGGAACCGAACGCCGTCTATGGCCCCGAAGTAGGCGAGACGTCCGCGCAGTTCGGGGTCGTCCAGCACCAGGCAGGCGGCGACCTGCGCCATCGTCTCGACCACGAGCACGCCCGGCATCACCGGATGGCCGGGAATGTGGCCGACGAAAAACGGCTCGTTGATTGTCACGTTCTTTATCCCGGTGATGCTCCGCCCGGGGTCGAGGGCGATGATACGATCCACCAGCAGGAAGGGATACCGGTGGGGCATCACCTTCTGTATCTTCTCAATGTCCCACATGCCGGCCTCCTTACGCATCACGGCCGCCTCCAAACCGCCGTGCGATCTCCCGGGCTAGGGCCACGTGCAGCCCGTGTCCGGCGCGTACCGCCACGATGTGCGCGCGAACGGGACGGCCGAGCAGCCCCAGATCGCCTATGGCATCGAGGATCTTGTGCCGCGCCATCTCGTTGGGGAACCGTGGCTCGTTGAGGAACCCGTCCGGACCTATGGCCAGGACCGTCTCCAGCGATACCCCGCGTGCCATCCCCTGGGCCCGCAGCGCTTCGATCTCCGCCGCCATGCCCCATGTGCGGGCCGGGGCGATAGAGGCGGCGTAGTCGTCCAGGTCCTCCCGGAACTCGGCCATCTGCGGCGCCATCGAGGCCGCGTTCGCGGTGACCACATAGGTCACCCGGAACCGTTCGCAGGGCATGGCCGCGATCATGCTGCCGCCCTCGCTCACCCAGACCGGCTCGTCCGGCACCATTGGCGCCCTCGGCGCGTCCTGATTCACAGTCCCCGCTGCCTGCAGGGCCTCAACGAAGATCAGCGCGCTGCCGTCTCCGCACGGTAGCTCCTCTCCCTCCACTTCGACCAGCAGGTTATCGATCCCCAACCCGCACGCGGCAGATATGAGGTGCTCCACCGTTGCCACGCGTACGGAGCCGCCGAGCACGATGCTCCGCGCCGTTGCCACTACTTCCTCAAGGCGTGCGGGAATAGGCGTTGCGCCGGCCACATCGGTCCGGAGGAACGCGATGCCAGCACCGGCAGGCGCCGGCAGCAGGCGCGCAACGGCCGGCGCGCCACTATGGAGGCCGGCCCCCCGGATCGTGACCGGACGGGCAATCGTGCGCTGGCAGCCGCCGGTAATCACCGCGGTCTAAGCGCCAGCCGGACCGGATAGAACGACCCCGCGACCGGCATGGTCACCAGCACGATATCCCTGGTACCGCCCGGTGCCACCGTGAACACCGTGACGGCGCGTTGCTCTCCCGCGCGCATCAGGCCGACGTCCGCGGGCGTGCCGTCTATCAGGAACAGGCCGCGGGCCAGGCCGCCGGCTGCGGTGGCGGTCAGCGTCGTGGCCACCTCGCTACCCGTGGGATTGGTCAATCGCAGACGTAGGCGGTAGAGGACGCCGTAGTCGCCCACCAGCGGTTCGCCTGTCCGCACATCCACCAGATTCGACATCACGCCCAGATCGGCGAGGTGCGCGGGTTCGTGGGCCGGTTGCTCCCGAACGATCTCAACCACGGAACCGGGAAAGGTGCCCCGAGGGTGCGGGAACGCCCAGGGCCCGAGATCGGTGGTCACGGTCCGGTCGAGCAGCCAGGGCAACCGGACGTGGACCGTCAGGTCCACCGGACCGCCTTCGGTCACCTGGAACTGCATGATGCCTGACACGAGGGCCATCGGGGCAAGCGTGTACGCGGTAAAAGCCGCCTTTCCCCTCGGGGGCACCTCCACGAAGTAACCCCGGCCTGCAAGCACCGCGCTCAGGAATCGCGCGGTGGAGGCAAACCCGACGTGGATCGGATCGGGCGAGGGTCCGGCAATGCCGCTGAGGTAGTGGACGCGGGCCGCGGCCGCGCCTGGGTTTGTCAGCGTGACCTTGAGAACCCGCACCTGTGACGGCGTGCCGTTCATGTGGTGATAGAGCAGCCGCGCGGGCCTGTCGCGGACCAAGGATTCATGGAAAAGCAGGCCGTTACCGGTGATCACTTCCGGCCGGTTGCTGACCAGCAGCGCCGCTGGGTCCGCCAGCACAAGGGGCTGATTGGTGACCGTCACCGCAACAGTCCCGCGTACGGGTCCCGCGTAGGGACTCCGGATCTCTACCGCCACCTCCGTGGTCGTCGAGGTCTCCGGCGCCAGAGCACCCTCGATCGCGATCGGCCCCAGTTCCATGATTGCCCCGGGTTCACGCCGGACCGTCTCCTCGAGACGGCGCTGGACCGCCTCCCGGATGAGGTCCTGGGGAGCCGGGGCTCCGGTGACGGCCACCTCCACGACACGAGGAATCACGCCGGCAGGCGGGCGTACCGAGATGCCCAACTGGGCGCGGTAGGCTCCCACCCTCAAGGGCACGACCGTACTGCCTGGGAGCCGGGCCGTGACGCGCAGAGTGCCGGACGCCACTACCACGTCTGCGACCCGGCGGTCGAAACTGCCCAATCTGATCTCCCCAGGGACGGCAGCGGAGACCGAAACGATGGCCGTTCCCCCGGGAGAGAGGATCACGATCGGGGGCACGATCGCGATCGCCGGGCGTCCGCGAACCCTCAACTCAGTACCGGCGGGCCGGGGCGTTGCAGGACGGGGCGTTGCGGGCTGGGGAAACCCGAGCAGTAGCAGCCCCATTAGAAGGGCTGCGCAGGCCGGTCGCAGATGCATCATCCCGGGCGCTTGCGGACGCCCTGCCGGCGCGACCGCCCGGCAAGCTGCGCCTCGATGGCGGCGACCCGTTCTGCCAGATCGGGAAGCCGCCGGACCGAGGCCATTGCCCTCATCTCCTCGCGGTGATCGCGCGCGGGAAAGCCGGAGACCGTCGCGCCGTCTGGGACATCCCTGGTAACCGCGGCGCGAGCCAGCACCTGCGCGCCGGCACCTATCCGCCTGTGATCAGCCACGCCTGCCTGGCCTGCCAGGACGACGCCGCTCCCGATGGTCACGCTCCCGGAGATGCCCACCTGAGAGACAACCAGCACTCCCTCGCCTATCAACACGTTGTGGGCCACCTGTACCAGGTTGTCTATCTTAGTTCCCCGACCGATGCGCGTCTCCCCGAGCGTGGCCCGATCCACCGCGGCGTTAGCGCCGATCTCGACATCGTCCTCGATCACCACGCGGCCGAGGTGCGGCACCTTGAGGTGCACTCCCTCTTCCGTGGCATACCCGAACCCATCGCTGCCGATCACCGTGCCGCTGTGGATTGTGACGCGATCACCGAGCACGCAGTCGGCGTAGATCGTCACGTGGGGGTGCAGCAGGCAATCGGCACCGATCCGAACCCGGGAGCCGATGTTGGTGCCCGCATGAACCGTGGTCCGCGGGCCGATCGCGGCCCCGGAGGCCACCACCACGAACGGACCCAGCAGGACGTCCGGACCGATGCCGGCGTCGGGAGCGACAACAGCGGTGGGATGGATCTCCCCCGGTCCCCTCCCCTCCGGCGCGAACGCGGAGAGGACGCGGGCGAATGCCGCGCGCAGGTTGCCTGAGCGCAGGAAAGGCTTGGCAGAGGGGGCCGCGGTGCCCGCCACCAACAGGGCGGCGGCAGGTGAGGCCTCGGCGGCTGCGAGATCCCGCGGATCCGAAACCATCACCAGCGCCCCCGCATGAGCATGCGCCGGGTCGGTGACCGCGCTTATCTCCACCTCACCGGACCCGACCAGCTCTGCCCGCGCTAGATGCGCCAGTTGCGCGAGCTTCATGGAAGACTCCCGGCGTCGCCTGGGGACGCTACTTCAACCTGTCGATCACTTCCTGCGTAATGTCCACCGTGGTCCCGGGCCTGCTGTAGACCACCGGACCCTTGAGAATCACGCCGCGCAACCGCTTCTCCCGAACCACCTGGAGGATGGCCTCGCGGACCTCGCGATTCAGGGAAGCCTCCAGTTCGGCCCGCAACCCTTGGAGCTCACGGAAGTACTGCTGCCTTCGCGCCTCCAGGTCCTCCTTGGGGAGCCGGTTCACGAGCATCTGCAAATCCGAGGTCATGGCGGACTCGCGGTCGTCAATCTCCTTCTGGTAGCGGAGCGCTTTGGCGCTCTCGGCCAGGATCCGCGGGCTGTCCACCAGCCCGATCCTCCCGGCTGTGCATCCCGTCGCGGCCGCCGCAACAACTGCCAGAGCCAGGGCAAGCACCGCCGTACGCCGATACCTCATGCTATCTCTCCACCACGTCATTGCCCGCGTCTCCTCATGGTTAGGGACGCCGGATCCTGGCGATGACCGCCTGCGTCAGGTCCACCGCGGTCGTGCTCGCCAGCACCCGGGTCAACACGGCGTCAATCTTCTGCTCCTGCGCCAGTGCGGCGACCTCGATCTTGATCTCCGCCAGGAGGCTGTCCTCCAGTCTGAAGCGCTGGCCGGCAAGCGTCTCCAGCTCCTGCCTCAGGCGGCCGGCCTGGGCCTCCACCCTGCGCGCGTACGCTTCCTGGGTCACCTTCATCTGCTGACCGGCCGAGCCGACAAGGATCTTTCGACGCTCCTCCATCGCCCGGTTCAGCGACTCTTCTCGAACGCGCATCGCGGCCTGCATCTCGGCGCCTGCCTCCTCCTGTTTCGCCTGGATGCGGGCGTTGGCATCATTCTCCAGTGAGACGATCAGGGCCTTGATCTGGGCCTCGGCCTCGGCGGTCTTGGCCTTCTGAAACTCCTCCAGCGCCTTTTCCAGCGCCTGTGCCCTTGCCCGGACCTTCGCGTCGCGCTCCTGGGTGATTCGCTCGGCCTCCTGGTTCAGGCGGCGGGCCTCTTCTTCGCTGGTCACCCCGACCACGTCGCCCTTCAGACGAAGGTTCAGCAACGGAACCCGATATTCGGCCATCGTCGCCAGTTCGAACCGGTCCAGCTCCCGCTGCATCTCGTCACGCTTCGCCTCGATGACCCGTTGGAGCTCGGCGTTGAGCTGCTTGTGCCGATCGGCCAGCCTGCCTTCCTGCTCGGCCTTGAGATCGGCGGCAAACGCCTCTATTCGCTGTTTGATCTGCCCATCGATCGTGGAAAGTTCCACGCGGTACGCCGCCTGCAACCGCTCCACCTCGGCCTGCAGTTCGGGACCGAGGTCCACAACCGGGCCTTCCGGGGGGGGCGGCGGGTTCGACAGCCGCACCTGGATGGCGTCCATCTGCTTCACCAGCGCCTCCATCTCAGGCCACCGGCGATGGGCCCGTAGGGCTCTTCCCAGATCCACGAACCCAACGCGGTAGATCGCTGGAGTAGCGACCACGGCCGGAGTCGGAGTCGGCGACGGTGCCGCTCCGCTCTGTGGGCGGCATCCCGTCAGGATCAAGACCGCCATCAGGTAGAGAGCGGCGGCCGGGCGCAGGCGCGTGATCACTTGCCCTTTATCACCTTGATGACCGCATCGGTCAGGTCGGTCCCGCCGTAGAGCACAACAGAGCGGTCGAGCACCACGGTCACCCCTGCCTGCTTCGCAACGGTCTCGACGGCGGCGCGCAGCTCTTTGTCCAACCCGCCGAGCAGATCGTTGCGTCTCTCGAGAATCTGCTGCTGGAGCTGGCGGTCGAGCTCCTGGCGCTGGAACGCGGTCATGTTCTTGCTGCGCTCCTGAAACTCGCGCTGCTTGGCCTGGTAGAACTCCTGCAGCGCGCGCTCCGAACTAGCCCTGCGTGGATGGCCGTCGAGAGCCCGCTGCATCTCGACATAGCCTATCGCAAACGACTGCCCGAACGCCGGCACCTGCCGCATAGCCACGGCGGCGCCAACGGCCACCACGACGGCGAGCCCGACGATCACGATGAGCTTACGCGCATCTACCCGCATGTAAGACCTCCTCCAAGTCCTGGCACGTGCTCATTGTACCGTACCGTGTCAACGCGATCGGCACGTGGTACCGCAGTGCTACAGGTTGCTGGCGAGTCGGAGCCAGACCGCACCGCGGGAGGTCGCCACGGCCTCCCACGACAGGAACTCGTTGATCCGGTACGTCAGCGTCATCTCGATCAACTCGGACCGAGGCTTGAAAGCACCGTGGATGTGCATATCGGGGGAAAGCCGGTACTGCACGAACGGCTCCAACCCCTCGGACTCAAACCGCGTCAACACACCCATCGTAAGATCCGTGCCGGTCTGAACCCGCAATCCCGCGGCCCACCTCCAGGCGAAGCTCGACGGAACTAGGGTCATCTCCACAAAGGGCTCTACCGACCCGAACAAACGCCCGAGCTGGACGCGGATGTCAGGCGCCGGCGCATCTGCTCCGAAGTTCAACCGCGCCTCAACGCGGCCTCGGTACAGCGTCGAGTCGGCCAGTACGCTGAGGTAGGTGACCTCGGCAATCCGCAGTGTCGGGCTTGCAACGACACCGTACTGTCGCACAGGAGGGTAGGCGCGGAGCTGCTCGCCGACCAGTGACTCCAGCCGTGCGCGCTGCGCCAGTGCAAACGCCACGGGTAGACCCCTCAACGGCTCTGCCATCGAGGCCACTTGGGGTCCGTGGCCCTCCAACAGCACGAAGGGAATCGACGAGGACCGAAATCGAACGCCTATATCGCGGATGACGCGGGTGTCCCTCGCGGTAACCGACATCGCCACGCGCCAGGGAGGATCACTCTCAATCCGGGCCGTCCCAGTGAACCCAGGGGCGGCTCCCTCAACCAGCTCTGTGATCCTGCGCTCTACGATCGGCGCAGCCCACTCCAGGGCTTCCGCGGGCAACCGGGCAACCAGGCGCCGGAGCTCGAGTACCACCGGCTCCAAGGAGGCGCGCACCAGCGGCTGCGCGTCGGGATGCACACCGGGCATTGAGGTGACGACCGGAACTTCAACCAACATCGGCGGCCGCGGCTGCAGTTGAATGCGCACCACCGTGGTGGCGCCGGTCTGGAATCCCAGCCCTACCGTGCGGTAACCGCGCACCACGCGGTCTATGACTTCCCTAAGCACCCCGGCCAGCGCCGCCTCCTGCCGGGCGACCACCTCGCTGTCCCGCCCCAGGAGCAACCGCTCGCCGGCGGTTGCGATCGCCTCAACGATCCGCCGGGCAACCAGCGGGTGGGGATCCCCTCCCTCAACAACCAGGCCGACCTCTACCCGCTGGATGGGATCGGCGGCGCGCGCAGGCACGGCCGAGGCGGCGAGGATCACCACCAGGGCCAGCGGAAGCCCCAACCGAACGGCGGCGAGCACCCGCCGAACCAGGGAGGAACTCAGAAAGGCTGGCCGATGCTGAGCCAGGTCTGCCGACCCTCCGGTCCGATGGCGTAGTCTATCCGAATCGGGCCAACGGGCGTGTTAATGCTCACGCCGATGCCGTACCCGAAGTGAATACCCGCTGCTATGGGGGCGCCGCCGGCATCCACGAACACGATGCCGGTGAAATCCTTGAGCTGATTGGCAAGGCCGCCTAGGGGCGTTCGGTACTCTAGGTTCAGGAGCGCAACATCGGGCCCCCGGTACCGCGAGATCAGAGCGCCTCTGAAAGTGGACGACCCACCGAGTGTGAACTGCTCCTGGAGCGGGAGGTTGCCGTGGCTTGCGCCCAGCAGCGTACGCCCGACCAGCACGCCTGAGCCGGCCGGGAAGTAGCGAGAGTACTCAAAGGTGTACTTGCCGAACCCGAAGTCGCCTCCCAGCATCTGGAGCCCGAAGTCCATGGCCAGGCTCATCCGGTCGCCCTTCGTGGGGATGCGCATGTGATCGCGGCGGTCGCGGGCGGCCGCGAGCGTGATGGCTACGGTCCTGCCGGGAGTGAAGTGCGACGGCGGCGGCTTGGGGCAGAGCGGATCGTCGGGGTTGGTGTCACAGGGTGGTGTGGTTGGATCCAGGGGCAACGGCGTGATCGCGGTGCGCTCAGAGCGCAGCCGGACGGAAGCGGTGGTGACCGGATCCAGCGGCCGCGCGAACCCGATCACGCTGCCCAGTCGGTTCAGCAGATAACGGGATACGACCGTGCCCCCGGTGTACTCAAAGTCCGCGGTGTTGTTCTCGTAGAGGGAGACGTCGAGCGCGGTCTGCTTTGCGTCGAACCACGGATCCCTATAGCTTATCGAGAAGTTGCTCGCGGCCGGCCCGGTCAGGGTCGGGACGTTCCGGTCCCCGAGCCCGCGCTCGAACCGCACGGCAATAGACTGATTCCTCCCCTTCCAGTTCCGCTCGGAGTACTCGAGCAGCCCCACAATCCCAGTACGGTCGCCGTACCCAAGTCCGAAACGGGCCTGCTGCGTCGGCTGCTCCTTCACCTCGATCTCTACGATGACCGTATCAGGCGTGCTCCCGGGCTGGGGCCGAGCCTGCACGTTCTCGAACAGCTCCAGAGCGAATATCCGCTGGAGGTCCCGGTTCATCTCGTTGATGTTGAAGACCCGATCCTTACGCACGATCGCGCCCCGATCCAACACGTAGCGCTGGGTCTTGACCAGCCCCTTGTAGTTGATGGCCTCGACCCGGCCCTCCGTGATGCGCAAACGAAGCCGGACCTCGCCGTTGGCTGCTATGGATATGTCGGCAACACGGGCCAGGACGAACCCGCGCTCCTCGTAGAGCTTCTCTATCGCCCGCGCGCCGTCCCGAAGGCGGATGACGTTGAGCACCTGACCCAGCGGGAGGTTCAGTGCCCGGACCAGTTCTGGGGTCGGGATCACGGTGTTGCCCTCGACGATGACCTGGGCAATCGCTGGGTTCTCAACCAACAGGAAGGCAACGCGCACGCCATCCCGGAATGACTCGATCCGCACGGTGGCATCGGCAAACCACCCGGTTGCCACAATTGAGGCCACGTCGGCCCGCAGCCGTTCTTCCGAGAGCAGTTCTCCCACGCGCACCCCTATTGAGTCCAGAACAACCGAAGCCGGCACGCGTTCGAGCCCCCGCAACGCCACGTCCGTTATCTTTGGGGGCGGAGGCGGCGTGGGTACGGGCGTCGGCGACGGAACTGGGGCCGGCGCGGGCGAGGGAGCGGGTGAAGGCGCGGGTTGGGGGGCGAGTGAGGGGGCGGGCGAAGGAGCAGGTGCAGGCGCGCCCTCAGCCGCTGGACCGATGACCGGTCCTAGAAAACCCACAACTCCCAAGAGCACCGCTGAGATAGTCAGGATGGTGCGCAGTCGCAACCGCCGGGACAATATACTCCTCCTCTGAGCAGGCGAAACTGCCCGCAGAGTATCATCCGGGTCTACCGGCGCGCAAGTCCGCGGGCGGACGTGTACCGGCTAGTGGCCGCCCGTCCGGCGCAGCGAGCGTTCCGCGGCCAGGACCAACTCGATCACGTCGGCCTCGCTCAACAGCGCGGGCGGCTGGGCCGTTGAACCGGCCGACGCTGCCGTCGCAGGAGGAGGCAGCGGCGGGCCCGCCGGCACGTGCCGGGCGGCAGGCCGACTAGGGGCGGTCGCGGGCGCCGCCTGCCGCGCCACGCCCTCCTTCACCATCACCGGCACGCGGACAAAGATCGTCCTGGTAACCGTCCTTTCTACGGCGGGCGGCGGAGCCGTCACCAGATCCAGCTTGGCGCCCGTGCCCCCCGAAAGCACAACAACCGGCGGCGCCTGGCCGCTGTGCACATCCGTCGGGCCGGCTGCGCGCGGAACGACCAGGAAGATGAGCGTGGCTGCACAGAGCGTGGCCATCCCTGCCGCGATCCAACCCGACAGCGCGCGCCCCTCCGGCTGGGGCCGCACGGTTGGCCCGCCGGCCTCGCGCGCGATCCGGACCTCGGCCGCGGCCAACACAAGGGTGAGCATGCCTCGCTCATGGTGGCCGGCCTCGACCTGCTGCCGCGCCCGCGCCAGCCAGCCCTCCGCAAAGGATATGCGCTCGGTCAGACCCTTGGTATCCTGCTCCATACCTGCTCCCCCCAGCCGCGTGACAATCCTAATATCCCGATGCGCCTTGCGGCCGGTGCATGACCTCCAGCCCCAGCACCGTGCGCAGGTGCTCCAGGGCCTGCTTCTGCAGTCGGTAGAAGTGGGAGAGGCTGATCTGCAGCTCGCGAGCAATGTGCCGCGGCTCCCTGGCGTTCACCACGGCCTCCAGCACCCTGCGCTCCCGCTGCGGGAGCGCTTCGATCGCTGCCAGGATGCGGTCAACCACGGTGCGGTCTTCGACAACGTCCAGCGCCAGGGCGGCGTAGGGATCGGCCAGGCGCGCCAGAGGAGAGGGTTCATCGCCGGCCGCCAGCACCTGGTCCAGGGAAACCTCGACCCTGACACGATCCAGCGCGTTGAGCGCCCGGCCCCTTATGCGGTAGGAGGCGAATGTCGAGAACCGAACCCCACGATCGGGATCGAACCGCTCCACGGCCTCTATCAGCCCTACGGCTCCTTCCTGTATGAGATCCATCAGCAATGGTTCGGGGGGGCGGAGCTGCATGACCACCTTGAAGACCAGGGGCTGATAGGCCTCGATCAGGCGCAGCCGGCTCGCGGAGTTGCTGCGGACCCTGAAGGCCTCCCAGTGGCGGGCCTCCTCGGAGGGAGTCAGCAGCGCAACCTTCTGCAGTTCCCGCAGGTAGTCATGGAACACGGCCGGATTGCCCTCCGCCGAAACTAAGCCCTGGCGATGGGAGCGTTCGACCCTTAGTACCGATCTCCTGTAGAAGGCCTAGAAGCGGGTAGCGTACCAGAAGACCGCGTCCCAATGGCCGGCCGAGTCCGAGCGCAGGGCGAACTGCCAGGCGCGGCTGAATCTGTACTCCAGCGCCCACAGCCACCGCGTGCGCTCGTCAAAGGTAGTCTGTGCGGTGAGGTACAGGTTGGGCAGCAGGCGCTTCCCTGCGCGCAGCGTCAGCGGTCGATCAAAGTCGTACTCGATGACCAGTTCGGTCAGACCGATCGCCCGGCCCAGCGCAAGACTTACCCGTCCAAACAGCAGCCGGCCGATCTCTGCCCGGAGTGCGCCCTCCACGTCTCCCTCAATGAGGCGCGCGAAACCTGCCTGCTGGGCAAGCAGGGCCACGATCTCCCCGCGGGGCCGTTCCGGATCAGAGTGCAGGTCGAGGATCAAGCCGTCCGGCGCGGTTCCGCGAATGCCCAGCGAGATGCGCGTCGCCCCCGCATGCGTCTCCGCGCGGGCGGCGATGACCGGGCGGAGTCCCATGTGCGGCTGAAACGTGGCCGTTCCTTCCCGCAGATCAAACACAGCGCCCAGCGCGGTCACGGTCCCCTCCTGGGCATCAACGGTGCCCTCAAGCATCGGATTGCGCAGCGTCCCGGTGAGCAGCAGCGAGCCCCCGGGTCTGATGTCGAACTTGAGCCCACCGACGTTTACGGCAAGGCCGCGACCGGCGTCGAACTGCAGGCCGCGAAATGCCAGCGACAGGCGTGGGACGGTCGTGGGGCCGGCGGCCGAGGTGATGCTTACCGTTCCTTCTGAGACAGTCAACCGGCCTTCTGCCGTGGGCGGACGGCTCGTATCACCAAGCGTCCCCCACAGGCGCACCGATCCAGACGCGCGGGCGTCCACATAAGGGGGGACCGCGATCCGTGCGCCGGACGCGTGCAGCACCAGCGGCGCGTCCTCGGACACCGCCAGCACCGGCCTGGCGGAGGAAACGCCCAGGATCCGTGCCGCTCCCTCCAGGCGCACGGTGCCGTCGCCGAGGCGGGCCGTTCCCTCGGCCACGCGGACGGTGGTCTCGTCGAATTGCAGCGTAAGGCGCAGCGATTCGACCGGCACCTGCATGCCGCGCAGGCGCAGCCGGCCGTCTTGAACACGCACGCCGCCTGTCAGCCGCGGAGCGCCCACAGTGCCGCCGATACGGATCTCACCCTCAACCGCGCCCGTCCCTTCTTCCACTACATCGGTGGCCAATCGAAGCAGTCCGAGGTTCACGTCGGCCAGTCCCAGGCGGAGATCCACGGGCCTGCGTTCGTCGAAGCGCCCCAGAGCGGGGTTGAATGGTAGGCTGCCTGAAAGCCGCAGCTTGTGCCCGCTCTGGACGAGAAGTGCCTGCTGCACCTGAAGAAGTCCATCGCGGTAGTAGGCGTTCGCCACGAGCGAGTCGAACGTGGCGCCCTCCACGCCGCCGCGGGCGATCTCCAGCGCAAACCCTATCTCGGGCGTGGCCAAGGTGCCACCCAACTGCATCGTGAAGTCGAGACGGCCGGTCATCGGTCTGCGCAGACGCAAGACCGGCCGGAGGAAGTCCAACTCGAGATCGGCACCGCTTACCTCGATTTGGTTCTCGCCGCGCAGGTTCAGCCGCCCGACGGCGGCGATCCTGCCGCGCCCGGGCCGCAACTCGAACTCTCGCACGGTCAGGACACCGTCGCTCAGGACCAGATCAGCGTGCCCGCCCTCGATAGGATGGGGACCGAGCCGGCCGCCTACCATCCGGAGGTCGAGGCGGGCGGCGGGATTCGCCAGCGGGCCGTCCATGTCGGCGGATCCCGAGACGGTACCGTCGAGCGGAAAAGCAAGTCGCACTCCAGTCAGACCCAGCAGCGTTGAGAGCCGGCCGTCGGTCACCGTCGCGGACAGCGTGGCGCCGGGGACCGAACCGAGCCTCATCTCACCCGCGACCTCATACCGTTCGTTCCCGGCGCGCAGAACCAGCGGCTGCAGGCGCAGAGTACCGGCCTCCCACCTCATCTCCCCGGTGGTCTGATCGAATCGAATACCGTTCAGCACAAAATCTGGTGAGGCAAAGGACAGAACCACCGCGGGCGATGCCGGAGGCCCGGTAAGGCGGCCGACGGCATCGAACCGGCCTTCCATCGGCACGGATCCGGAAGCGGGCAGGGTGAGGTCGCCGAGGTCCAGCCGGCGGGCCGCCAGGTCAAACGCCAGCCCGGTGCGGCGGTGGTAGAGGCCCGAGAAGCCGATCTCGGAATCCCGCCGCCGGAGTGATCCGCCGGAGACGACCAGGTGGGTGCCATCCCACTGGAAGGAGGCGGATGCCTGATCCACCGTTTGCCCTGCCACCTCGGCCTCGCGCAGCGCTACCGCGCCCGCGGCAGAGGGCCGCGCCAGGGGGCCCTCGATCCGGGCGCGGCCGTCAACCAGGCCACTGACCGGCAGGGACAGCGCCATCGCCTTGCCCAGTGCGGCCGCCGGTGCCCGTTCCACCTCAACATCTAGAGCCAGAGCCGGGACCGGGCGCCAAGTCAGGGAACCGGCGGCGCGGAAGTGCGCGCGGCCCGAGCGCACGGCCAGACCATCCAGGAGGATACCTCTCCGCCCGAGCGTCACACCTCCCCGGGCGACATCGAAATTCAGCCCCGCGAAGGCGCCCTCTCGCACCAGGACCGTCCCGGCCAGTTTGGGATCCCCGAGCGATCCAAGCACTCCTCCGGTGAAGTCGGCGCGACCGGAAAGGCCGTCGCGGGTGAGCGAGGGCGGTAGTTGAGAGAGCTCGACAGCCCCGGCCCGCGTCTCAAGCGCGATCTCACCCCCAGAACGCAGGTGGCCTCCGGCAATCGCCCATGCCTCTCCGCGGCTGAGGCGCAGTTGCTCCAGCGTGATGCCGCCTGGATCCGAACGGAAGGAGACTTCAAGTGAGTCAAGGGTGATGTCGCCGGCGGCGGCGCCCGTAAGAAAGGCGTGCCCAACGAGCGTGAGGCCCTTGCCCCCACCCAGCGCGGCGACGCTGCCACCGAAGCGCCCGCGAAGCCCGGAAGGAACCGCAGAAACCCAGCGCGGCAAGATCGCCGCGTCCGCCCCAGCCAGGCGCACCGCGAGCGAGTACTCGGGCGTGCCGACCGCCCACCAGGCGCTGCCGTGCGCCGTGCCTCCGGCGAAATCGCCGCGGGCGTTGACAAGACTCAACCACTGATTCTGCAGCGTGAACTCAGTTGAGGCGTTCCGAAGCGAGAGGTCATCGAGCTGCGCCCTTGCCGCTTCGATGCGGCCTTCCGCACGCAGGGAGTGGAACAACCCGCTCACGCGGATCTCGCCGGCGGCGATGCCGGCCAGGCGGTAAGGAGCGCGGGGGTAGAGCAGCCTTCCCAGCGTGGTCAGGTTCGCGCCAGCAGACCGCACGGCCAGATCAAGATACGGCTCTCCGTTGAAGCTGGCCTCGCCACGCACCTCCAGCGGGACCCCGTCAATGGCTCCCCAGAGGAGCGGGCTGCGGATACGCCCGGTGCTCACCTCGATCTCGCCCCGCACGCCGCTGACCACTGCGCGCCGCGATGGCACGGTGGCGCGTCCGTCACGCAGCGCGATGCGGCCGTAGTAATCGGTGAACGATCGGCCGCCCGTCCGCGTCCAAAGCAGGTGCAGCGACCCGTCGAACCGGCCGCCGGTTATGCGGACGCTCCGCCCAGGAATCAGGTAGGGCCCCCAGGCGCCAGCATCCCCTCCTCGGGCTTCCAGATCGAGATCGAGGGTGCGCGAGGAGGTGGTGTAGGTACCCTGCAACCTTCCCGGGGACCGATGGCCTTCTCGCTCTTCCTCGAACGATGCCCGCAGCGCTATGCGGGGCGCCCTGGCGAAATCCGCGGACCCGTTAACGCCAGCTATCCGCGTCTTGAAGATCTGCGGCGACATCCGGCGGCGGTCCACGAACTCCGCCGTCCCATCGCGCACGATGACCCGCCCCACGAACGTGGGGGCGCCGGGCGGGCCGGCTATGCGTCCAAGAGCAGGCGGGATGTTCCAGGCTCCAGAAGCGTCACGCTCAAGAGCCAGGACGGGCTCCTCCAGGATCACCCGCACGATGCTGCGCCCGATCCCGCTCCTACGGGCGAGGGCACGGACCAGGGTCTGCGTGTCGAAGGTAAGCGTCACCCTGCGTGCGGTGAGCAGCGGGCGTCCGGAATCCGCCAACCCGGTCAGGATGACCGCCTCCAGCACCACGCCGCGCCAGGGGTCGCCACGAATGCTGCCGATGGCGATGTCGCTCGCCAGGCCTGCGCCAAGCGCCGCGACCGCCACCTCCCGCGCCCGGTGCCGCAAGGCTTCTAGTGCCCATGCCGCGGCACCGCATGCGACAAGAACCGCCACCAGCGCCGCAAACCAGGAGGCAGAACGGTTCGTGCCCCTGCGGGTCCGCATGTCAGCGGATGAGGATCGGTATCCGCTCGGACCCCTGGATCACCCAGTCGGCCCTGATGAACCTGGCCGCCGGCACGTCGAAACGGGTGAACTCGGCCTGGGTGGCCGGCAGCCCGTACGGCAGCACTCGGACCAGGACGTCGGTGTTTCTCCCGAAGCTCTCGAAGAACCTGAGCGCGTTCTCCAAGGTGTCCACGCCCCAGGGCTCGGGCTCGGCGCCCAGCGCTTGTCCCAACTGAACTTCCACCGGGACCCTCGCGGAATCCATGCCGGCCGACTGCACTACGACCACCGCCGGCCCCCGCGGGAAGTCGCGCGGGATCGGGACCTCAATAAGCCGCGTCACGCGGCTCTCGGCCAGGTAGGGCTGGAGGACCACGCGGACCAGCAGCGTGCCTCCGGGGCTGACCTCACGGGAGGCGGCCTCGGCCTCCACGATCGAGGCGGTCACGCGCCTGCGGGTGAGCGATGTCTCCACGGTGAGATCGTACGGATCCAGCCTGCGCAGATCGTTGTAGAATGCCAGTTCCATCGCGTCCACTATGTCGAGCACCGACGCCACGGCCACGTCGCGGGTACTGTAGAACATGTTCTCCCGAACGATAGCCGCGGGCAGGCCCTTGGCCCGCAGTGTCAGCTTGACGGTCGCGGTTCCTTCCCCGCCGCCCTGGTTCCGCGCCCGCTCGGTGGCGGAGAGCGCCACCAGCGGGGCCAGCAGCCGCGCCATGTCGCGCCGCCGAATCATCTGCGCGCCAAGCTGGACGCGCGAGCCGGTGTCCATGTCCGTCACGATCACGCGCAGGTTGAACAGCCGCGGCAGCGGCCCAAGCGAGCCGGCGATTGCGCCGCCCCGATCCTGGTCGATGAGCCCGATCATCTCGCCCAGGTTTCCGACCTTGAACGGGCGCGGCAGGGCGCGCAGGACCGTCAGGATCTCCGACGCCGTGAGGATGTACTCAACGTCGCCCAGGTTGTCCCAGGGATGGCCGCAGACCAGCACGCGGTTGCCGATGCGCGCGGTAACGGTGCAGATGCCCCCGAAGTCAACGTCCCCGCGGATCTGCTGGATCCCAACGGAGCTGCCCGGCACGATCGGCGCGGCCACAAAATCGCCGCGGCCGCCGTGTCCCTGTAGGATCTCGTGACCCATCGGCTGGATCAGCTCCGCCAGGATGCGGGCGGCCCGCGGGCTCAGCCCCCGCGCGAAGGTGGCCACCGCTGGCACGGCTACCGCGATGCCGGCGCCGCCTGCCGTCTCCAAGCGGCGCGCCAGCGCCGGCGTGGGCGCAACCAGCACGCGGTCCACGGCGCGGCCGCCGATTGTCAGCGTGCGCGAGGTGTGGTAGATGCGTGGCCACTGGCCGCTGGGACGGCGGCGTTCCAGGACCTTGAGCATCTCCTCGATCGGGGTGGCCAGCGCGATGTCCCGCTTGGGCGCCTGCCATGAGAAGGCGGCGCTGAGCGCGCCGATCAACCTGCCGTTGATGTACATCGGGCTGCCGCTCATGCCGGCAGCAGTACCGCCGGACTTCTCAACCAGCGGTCCGTACATACGGAACAGGATCAACTTGTCCGTGCCCACCGGTCCGCCGCCGGACTGCATAATGTCAATGACCTCGAACTGAAACTCCTCAACCCGCTGGCCGTAGATCACCGTCTTGCCGACACCACGCATCCCGGGCCTGATCTCGTTCAGCGGCATGATCGTCGGCGTCTGCGCCGCCACCCCGACAACGGGCAGCGTCAATACGGGCACCGCAAGGGCGAGCATTACGACCAGCGCCTTGAACCGATTCCTCACTGCACACCCCCCATTGCGGGCTCGGCCAAGAACAGAAACGACGGGGCCCTCCCCCCGTCTCCGGCACGCGGTGTTCTCTCTGCGGGCACGACTCCCCGCTTACTTGGGTTCGATGCGGGCAACAACAGTACCGAAATCTCGAATAACCGTGCCTGGCCCGACGAGCATCTCCGCAACGCGGCCGTCCACGGTAGCCCTGGCCGCCACTGCACGACCGGTCTGCGTCCTGACGAGCACAAGAGGGTCGCCCTCGCTGACGTTGTCGCCCACCTTGGCCAGCCCCTCGGCCAGTACTTCGCCCCTCAAGGTAGCCTTGACCTCTACCAACGCCTTGGGGGCCGCGGGAGCCGACATGGGAGCCCACAGCAGCGCGATTCCAACGGCCAGTACGATCGCTGCAAGCGTACGCATCTTGTCCTCATTATAACATACGGACTGCGCGCGCCCCGGGTTCACCCCGCGAACTCCTCCGGCGGCTGCGTGGCCCGACCGAACCAGTACCGCATCGTATCCACGATCCGCGACGCAGCCCGCCCATCCCCGTACGGGTTGCGTGCCTGGGCCATCGCCTCCCGCGCGGATGGGTCGGCCAGCAACCTGCCGGCACGGGACGCTATCCGCTCGCGGGAGGTACCGACCAGCTCCACGGTTCCGGCCTGGACGCCCTCGGGCCGCTCGGTGACCTCGCGCAGCACCAGCACCGGCGTGCCCAGCGAGGGTGCTTCCTCCTGCACGCCGCCCGAATCAGAGAGGATCAGGTAGGCCCGCGCCATCAGCCGAACGAATGGGGCGTAGTCGGGAGGCTCGATCAGGTGCGCCCTCGGGTGCCCGCCCAGAAGCTCCTCGGCTGCGCGGCGCACCGCGGGATTGCGGTGTACGGAGAAGACAACCACGATGTCGGGAAAGCGATCCAGAAGGTCGAGCAACGCCAGGTAGATCTGCCGGAGCGGCTCGCCCCAGTTCTCGCGGCGGTGCGTGGTAACCAGAAGCATGCGCCGGCCATCCAGCAGGGGCAGGCCCGGCGGCAGATCGGTCTCGGGGCGCCGGACAATCTCCGCCAGCGCGTCAATGACCGTGTTGCCGGTGATCCAGACGCGGTCCGCGGGGATCCCTTCCCGCAGTAGGTGGGCCCGGGCCTGGGCGGTGGGCGCGAAGTGCAGGTCGGCTATCACGGATGTCAGGCGGCGGTTCATCTCCTCTGGAAACGGTTGGTACTTGTCCCCGGTGCGCAGGCCGGCCTCAACGTGTCCCACCGGGATGCGATGATAGAACGCAGCCATCGCCCCCAGCATCGTCGAGGAGGCGTCGCCCTGGACGAGCACCATCGCCGGTTGGAACTCACCGAGGACCGGATCAAGCCCTGCCAGCGCCCGGGTGCTGATGTCAAAGAGGGACTGCTCCGGCAGCATGATGTCCAGGTCGCGATCAGGCCTGATATCAAACAGCCGCAGCACCTGGTCGAGCATCTCCCGGTGCTGCGCGGTAACCACCACGATCGGATCGAACTCGTCGCTCTCGCGCAGGCGGGCAACCACGGGTGCCATCTTCACGGCCTCGGGCCGGGTCCCGAAGATCGTCATGACCCGCAGCCGACCGGAACTCATCGGGTCAGCAGGCCCATGCGGCGGGCACCGATCAGCAGGATCACCGCGATGACACCCAGCGTGGCGATCGAGCCGGTTCTGTTCACGCCGGCCAGCGCGAGGGCCCCCAGGCCGAGCAGCGCGCTGATCATGTAGAGCAGGAAGACCGTCTGTCGCTGCGTCAGCCCCCGATCCAGCAGCCGGTGGTGAAGGTGCCCGCGATCGGGAAGGTAGATGGGCCGGCCGGTTCGGAGGCGCCGGAAGATGGCGAAGGCGGTGTCCACGATCGGCACGCCCAGCGCCAGGATCGGCACCACCAGCGAGATCGCGGTGTAGGACTTGTACAGGCCCATCACCGAGAGCCCTCCCAGGACATAGCCGAGGAACATCGAGCCCGAGTCGCCCATGAAGATGCGGGCGGGGTTGAAGTTGTGCCGCAGGAACCCGACCGAGCTCCCCACCAACGCCGCGGCCAGCGAGATCGCCACGACGTCGCGCTTGTGCGCCGCGGTGAGCAGCAGCGTGGTCCCGGCGATCGCCACGATGCCGGCGGCCAAGCCGTCCACGCCGTCTATGAAGTTGATGATGTTAACCACGGCGACTACCCACACCACCGTCAGCACGGCGCCCCACGGGCCCAGCACAACCATCTTGCCGGTAAGCGGGTTCGTCAGGAACTGGGTGGTGAGCCCGAAGGGTATCAGCACCGACGCCGCGGCCAGCATGGCCAGGAACTTCAGCGCGGGGTGCATGCCGCGCAGGTCGTCGTAAACCCCAACGGCCATGAGAAATGTGCCGCCCAACATGATGCCGAGAATCGCGCGGTCCGTGTGCACGGCGATAGGAATGCGGATGAACAGCTCGGCCCCGGTCCCCACGAGTTCGATGGGCCGGGTCACGACCATGGCCACAACAGCTGCGGCGGTGAACCCCAGGAAGATCGCCACGCCGCCCAGCCGCGGGGTCGGCCGGGTGTTGATCCGGCGACCGCCCGGGTAGTCAATGGCGCCGAGGCGTCGCGCCGCCCGGCGCACGACGGGCGCGAGAGCGTTGGTAGCCGCCAGCGCCACCAGCCCAACGGCAAGAAACCCCGGGATGGACCACCCTATCTCCGGCACGCGGTTCTCCTATGGAGCGGCGGGCTCGTCAAAGAGCGTGCTGACCGAACGGTCTTCGTGAATTCGCGTGATCGCCTCGGCGAGCATGGGGGCAATGGACACGATGCGCACCTTGTCTATCCGCTTGGAGACCGAGACCGGCACGGTGTTCGTGACGACCAGCTCCCGGATCGGGCTGGCAGCCAGCCGATCAATGGCCGGACCCGAGAGTATCGCGTGGGAACAACAGGCGTAGACCTCTTCAACCCCGCGGCCGATCAGCGCCGAGGCGGCCGCCACCAGCGTGCCGGCGGTGTCCACGATGTCGTCCACCAGGATCGCGGTACGGCGGTAGACCTTGCCGATGACGTGGGTGATCTCCTTGACCTGGTTGGGCCGATCCCGCCGCTTGTCAATTATCGCGATGGGTACTCCCAGTTCAGCGGCGAACTCGCGGGCGCGGCCGGTGCCTCCGATGTCGGGCGAGACGACGACCACGTTCTTGAGCTTCTTCTCCCTGAAGTAGGCGGCGAGCAGCATCCGGGACGGCAGGTGATCAAGCGGGATGTCGAAGAACCCCCAGACCTGACCTGTGTGGAGGTCCACCGCCAGAATGCGGTCCGCGCCGGATGCGGTCAGCAGGTTGGCGACCAGCTTTGCGGTAATCGGCTCTCGCGGTTTGGTCTTGCGGTCCTGTCGCGCGTAGCCGAGGTAGGGGATGACCGCGGTGACCCTACCGGCCGACGCGCGCCGCAGGGCATCGAGGATCACCAGCAGTTCGATCAGGTGCTCATTGACCGGCGGGCTCATCGGCTGGATCACGAAGACGTCCGCGCCCCGCACGCTCTCGATGATGCGCACGCTGACCTCACCGTCGGCAAATCGGTAGGTCTCCATCTCGCCCAGCGGGATGCCGAGGTGCTCGGAGATCTCCTCGGCAAGCCCTGGGTTGGCGGAACCGGTGAAGACCTTAAGACGCATCATCATTCTGGTTGGGCTGCTCCGGGATCGGCTCGGCGGCAGGCATCTCGGGCAGGGGTCTCCGCCGGACGAGCCGGGCGGGCATCCCTACCGCCACTCCGCCCTGCGGCACCTCGCGCCGGACCACGGAGCCCGCGCCCGTCACCGCGCCGCGCCCCACCCGAACGGGCGCGATCAGCATCGTGTCGCTTCCGATGAACGCGTCGTCCTCTATGACGGTGTGGTGCTTGGCGCGCCCGTCGTAGTTGCACGTCACCGTCCCTGCGCCGATGTTGACCCCTGCGCCGACGCTCGCGTCGCCTATATAGCTCATGTGGTGCACCTTTGTGCGGTCGCCGATCGTGGCGTTCTTGATCTCTGCGAAGTTGCCCACCTCGACGAACCGGCCCAGGCGCGCCCCGGGCCGCAGGTGACTGTAGGGGCCGATGCGGCTGCCCTCGCCGACAACCCCGGCGGTGACGGTGGAGTAGACGATGGTCACGCCGTTACCGACCTCCGCGTCTGTCAGGCGGGCCCCCGGACCGATGGTGCAGGCCTCACCGACTATCGTGCGTCCCTCCAGAACTGTCCCGGGGTGGAGCACGGTGTCGCGACCCACCCGCACTCCGGCGTGCACGTAGGTCGCCTGGGGATCCAGGATCGTCACCCCAGCGGCCATCAGCGCGTCAAGCAGCACCGCGCGCATCGCGGCCTCGGCCCGAGCCAGATCGGCGCGGCTGTTGATCCCGGTGGCCTCCTGGCTGGAGGCCACGACGACCGCGGCGACGGTGTGGCCGCCATCCAACAGAACCGTAATCGCATCGGTAAGATAGTACTCGCCCTGCGCGTTGGCCGGCTGCAGGGCGCGCAGGGAATCCCGCAGGGCGCCGCTCTCGATGGCGTACATCCCGGCGTTGATCTCCCGCACCTCGCGCTCCTGTGGCGAGGCGTCGGTCTCCTCGACGATGCGCCGCACGTTGCCGCTCGCGTCGCGCAGCACCCTGCCGTAGCCGGAGGGATCGTCGCGCAGATCGGTGAGAATCGTCGCGGAGGCGCCCACAGACCGGTGGTGCGCCAGCAGGGTTTCGATCGTCTCGGGACGGAGAAAAGGCACGTCGCCGTAGATGACCAGCACGGTGCCGGCGTACCCCTCCAGGTCGGGCAGCGCCTGCATTACGGCGTGTCCCGTGCCCAGTTGCTCATCCTGCACGGCATAGCGCAGACCATCGCCCATCGCCGCGCGCACCCCTTCCCCCTCGTGCCCGATGACAATGATGGGGGCGGAGACGCCCACGGCGGCCAGGGTGTCCAGCACGTACGCCAGCATTGGCCGTCCACAGATTGGATGAAGCACTTTGGGAAGGGCGGAAACCATCCGCTTGCCCTTCCCTGCGGCCAGCACGACCGCTTCGATCTCACGCATATCGGCACTCCACCGCAGCGGGCTGTCTGCCTGGGGATTCTTGGCCGTGGGGAGGATTCCTCTGCTCTGGGGATGCCTCTGGCTGGGGGGCCAGGAATCGAACCTGAATTTGCGGTTCCAAAGACCGCCGGCTTGCCGTTAGCCGACCCCCCAGCGCGGAAGCCTCACAAGGCAATCTTACCTGAAAACCCTGCCCGCCGCTCCTACGCCAGCGCGATCGCCTCGATCTCCACCAGCGCGTCCCGCGGCAGCTTGGCCACCGCAACGGTCGAGCGGGCCGGAGGCAACTCCCGGAAGAATCCGGCATACTCTTCGTTCATGGGCCCAAAGTCGTTCATGTCCTTGAGAAAGACCGTGGTCTTGACAACGCGGTCGGGTGACGACCCGGCCGCCTCTAGGACCGCCGAGAGGTTCTGGAGCACCCTGCGGGTCTGGGTCTTGATGTCGCCTCCCAGAAACTGCCCGGTTTCGGGGTCGAGCGCGATCTGGCCCGACAGGTAGAGCATTCCTGAAACACGGATGGCCTGTGAGTACGGACCGATGGGCATCGGTGCGCCGTCGCTGCGGATGACTTCCTTGGGCATGGGACCCTCCTGAATGTGGGGATCGTCCGGATGGGTGTTCGAGAAACCTGGGGCGATTCCCTGGCAGGTACGCCTACTGGGAACCGCTCAAGAGACGGTCGAGCGCGGCGCGTAGCGCAGGCGGGGCCTGCTCGCCCTTGCACTTCACCTGAATCACCGCGCGCAGCCGCCGCTCGAAATCGACGTGGTTGCGGCAGTGCAGGCAGGCCTCGATGTGCGCCTCCAGCTCGCGGCACAACGTCTCGTCGGCCTCACCGTCCAGGAAGGCCCAGAGGCGCTTCAAGACCGCGTTGCAGTCCACTTCGCTCATGGCGGTACCTGAGATCGCGAGCCGGTCTCGTCGCGCGCATACCCGGCCCTGCGTGCGTAGTCCCACAGCAACCGCTGCAGGTGCCGGCGTCCCCTGTACAACCGCGACATCACCGTACCTACCGGTATGCCCAGGATCTCCGCGATCTCCTTGTAGGAGAACTCCTCTAGATCGGCCAGGATCACCGCGGCCCGAAACGGCTCGGGAACCTGCTCCAGGGCATCCTTCACGTCGGCGTCCATTACGTGCGAGAGCAGGATCTCCTCGGGATCGCCCGCCTTGCGGTACTCCTCACTCTCCTGTGCCTTAGCGTACAGGTAGAAGTCGCTGATGTCCTCCTGGTCCACCTCCTCGGGGAGGCGCGAGGATCGGCGGTAACCGTCTATGTACGCGTTCATCAGGATCTTGTAGAGCCAGGCGCGGGCGTTGGTGCCGGCCTGGAAAGTGCGGAACGAGCGCCAGGCCTTCAAGAAGGTGTCCTGCACCAGGTCTTCGGCGGCGGTACGGTTGCGCGTCAGCCGCAGCGCGGAACTGTACAGGCCGTCGAGATGCCCGCCCACGAGCGCCTCGAACCGCGCGCGGTCCTCATCCGACACCGTCACATGAGGAGGATCAAGAGTCACAAGTATGGCACCCATCGGCTCCCTCCGGGTAACGGAGGGGCGTTGTCGAACATTCCCTGCCCGATAACCCGGCTACGGCCGCGCCGCCGGCTGGCGCACACCGTCCGCACGCAGATCCGCCAGGCTCAACCGATCCAGCACGCCCTCTGCGGCGCCCCGAACCGCGCGCCAGACAGGCTGCAGGCCGCAATCAGAAGCATACTCGCAATCAGGGGCATCTTCCTCCACGCACCACCACGGTGCCGTGGTTCCCTCCAGAACCGCGAACACCTCCCGCAGCCCGATCTGCTCCGGCGGGCGCGAGAGCGCGTGACCGCCGGAGGGCCCCCGCTTGCTGACAACCAGCCCTGCCGCGCGCAGGGCCGTCATCAGTTGGTGGAGATAGGGCTCCGGCAGTTTCTGCCGCCGGGCGATGTCCTGGCTGTGCACCGGACCCCGGCCGTAGTGGGCGGCCAGCTCGATCAGGGCCCGGATGCCGTACTCAGCCCGCGCGGAAACCCTCACACCGCCACCGCCAGTTCCTCTTCGGTGATGACGCCACCCTGCATCCTGAACGCGCGCACCTCTACTTCGGCCGCCGGCGCGTCCGCTGAGTGGAGCGACACTATGAGATACGCCGCCTCGGGGTAGAATGCCTGCGTAACGTCGGTCTGGGAGGGGTAGGCCGGTGACCGCGGATGCGAATGGTAGATACCGAGCAGTTCCATCCCCAGCGCGTCCATCTCCTTGAAGAACCGGAATTGCTCTTGGGGATCAAAGCGGTAGGTAAACGGACTGCGCTCCACGTTCGTACCCCAAAACACGCGCTCGATGCGGCTGCCCCGGCCTGCGACCAAACCGCAGCACTCGTTTGGGAACTGCTGGCGCGCGTGGTACACGATGGCCACCGCCTGCGCCAAACCGATCTCGAGGGCCATCTTACCGTCCGTGGCCACCCCTGCCGGCGCGGTCACTCGTCGTAGAGGACCGTGGGCTCGGGGTAGTGGCGCACGCGGTGCTCCAGGAACCGGGCGCGAACAAGCGCGTCGAGCAGTGCCTGCTTCTCGGCTGCGGGCTGCTGTGCGCGCAGCAGCGCGAGGTCGAGGTTCACCCGCAGCGCGCGCTGGGGCACCACGTGGCGGGTGATGCCGGTGGGAAGCTTCACCGGTAGGCGGGCGATCGCGCTGATGTCCTGCTTGGTGAAGCGCGGGAAAAGCACCAGCGCCGCCGCCCGGCCGTACTCGCGGGCGAGGTCGCCCAGGTCCGAACCCTGGACGCGGAAGATCGGCACGCGCCCCTTGTAGCGAGCCACCACCTCGCAGAGCGCCCTGATCCGGTCGGCCAACCCTGCGCCCGAGGGAAGACCGAAGGCGCCGTCCGCACCCAGTACGCCGCAGGCCAGCTCTCCGTTCTCGAGCCCGGCGCGCATCGCCTCCTCCGGCATCGGCCGCCATGCAAGGGAGGGCGACCCCTCACCCCTAATCAATACGCCGTCGTCCTGAAGCAGGTGCGCCCAGACCTCGAGCACTACGTTGGGATCGGCGTAGTCCACGACCTGGACGAGCTGGTCGGGGAACTCGGCCTGCTGGAGCGCGGTTACCCGGTTGGCCCCGTCAAGAACGACATACGCCCCCCCGTCCAGTTGCGCAACAACCGGGGGGTTGCGCAGCATGCCATCGGCGATCAGCACGCGCGCCAGCCGCTCCACGCGGCCGGGGTCGCACTCCTCGTGCAGCAGCAGCGACGCCGAGGGAACGATGCGCAGGTCGGGCAATGAGGGACTGTGTGAGGCCGGAGACGGCCGGGAGGCATTTGACATGATACGATCCTACACCAGCGCGTGGGCCTGTTCCAGATCCGCCGCCGTGATCGGGACAAGATCGATGCCGAACGCCCGGCTGAATTGCTCGGGATAGGCCCGGCGCACCTCGGCGATATCCACCGGACGCCCCAGGACGGCGCTCATCGAGGTCACCGGGCGATCCAGCCCGCAGGGGTTGATCAGCGAGAACCCGTCGAGCGCAGTGGTGACGTTGAGGGCGAAGCCGTGCATCGTCACCCGGCGCTGCACGGCTACCCCCAGCGCGCAGATCTTGGCGCCGGCCACCCAAACCCCAGGGAGGCCCGGCTCGCGCCCTGCCGTGATCCCGAAGGCCTGCAGCGTGGCGATGATCGTCGCCTCCAGCGTCCTGACATAGCGCCCGACATCCTCGTTCACCACCCGCAGGTCCACGATAGGGTAGCCGACGAGCTGCCCGGGGCCGTGGTAGGTCGCGCTGCCGCCGCGCTCTACCCTGAACAGCTCGATGCCAACTGACAGCAGCTCCTCGCGCGTCAGGCGGAGATGCTCCGCCCTTCCGCTGCGGCCGACCGTCACCACCGGCGGATGTTCCAGCAGCACCAGCACGTCGGGGATCCCTCCGCGCTGGCGCGCGGCCACCAGGCCCTTCTGCAGCGCCCATGCCTCGGCGAAGGGAACGGGGTCCCCCCCCAGATCCAGCAGCCACCCGCGCGCCGCCTTCATGACACGCGAAGCGTACCAAAGCCGTGGGGGTGCAACAAGGGATGACCCGCAGGGTGTGGACGGCATGCAGGGATTTGGCCGGCCGGACGCGCAACATACCATCCGGGGCCGCAGCAGGGAGCTCTGCCGATGACCGTCCACGACATATCCAAAACCGAACGGACCGAGATGTACCTCAAGGCGGTCTACACCCTGGCGCAGACCGCGCCGCCGGTCACGATCTCGAAGGTGGCCGAGTACATGGCCGTCTCGCCGCCGGCTTCCTACGAGATGTTGAAGCGACTCGAGACCCAGGGTCTCCTGCACTCCGGAACAGGGGAAGGGCACATCCTGACCCCGCAGGGGATGCAGACCGCCACCCGCGTGGTCCGGCGACTGCGCCTTGCCGAGCGGTTGCTCTCGGATATCTTGAAGATAGAGTTGCCCCGGGTCTACGCCGAGGCGTGCAAGCTCGAGCACGTCATCAGCCCCGAGGTCGAAGCGCGCATGGCCACGGTGCTGGGGCATCCGGCGATCTGCCCGCACGGCCTGCCGATCCCGGGCGACAGTGCGCCGCCCGTCCAGTCCCTGGTCACCGTTGCCCAGCTTGAGGTATGGGACCACGCCGTGCTGGTCTGCATCCCGGAAGAGGATGAGCCGTTCGTGACTCACCTGGTGGACATGGGCCTGGTTCCGGGAACCGCCCTTGTGGTCAGGGAGGCGACCGCGCTCGGCGGGCCGATCACCCTGCAGATCGGGCATCAGATCCGGGCCCTGGGATTGGAGATGGCACGGCGGCTCTTCGTCCGCCGGGAGAAGAACGAACCCCAACTGCCGGGGACGTGAGAGAGTCGGGAGAGAACCGCCCGCCACGATAGCCTGGCGGTCCGGGCGGAGGGGACGGCGGGGACGCTGCCGCGGCGTCTGCGAGATGGCCGTCCCCTCGGGGTTTCACAACAGCCCCCCCTTGCATTGGGAGCCGATAAACCGGAGAATACAGAACCGGATACTGCACCAGTGGGCCGCAGGCCCGCAATGTTCGAGATTCTCGGAGGTGTGTAGATGCCGCGCATGTTGACTCTGATTCTGATCGCGGGGCTCGCGCTGTCTCTTGGCGCCCCAGGCGCCGCGGTCGCAGGTCCCAGCCCTGAATCAACCCCTGGATACCGGGGCCTTGGGCTTTCAACGCCCTATCCCAGTCAGACCGTGCGGGCCGGCGAGCCGGTCACGCTGGCGCTGGCCGTCAAGAACTACGGGCTGGCGCCGCAGGTCGTGACGCTGGCGATTGCCAAGAGGGCGCCGGGATGGAAGGTCAGTTTTCTCGGCGCCGGCCGCACCGTGACCGCGGTGGCGGTTGGAACCGATCAGGAAGCACCGCTGAGCGTCCGGCTTGACCCGCCCCCCGGCGCCAGGGCCGGAACGTACCGGTTCGTGCTTACCGCGGCGGGACAGGGCGTCGCGGCGGAGTTGCCGCTGGCGCTCACGCTGGGCCAGGTCCAGCCGGGCCGCCTCGAACTGCAGGCCGAACTTCCGGTGCTCCGGGGTCCGGGGACGTCCAGCTTCCGCTACCGCCTGACGATAAAGAACGAGAGCGAGAAGGACATGCTGGTCAGCCTGGAGGCGCAGATGCCGAAGGGCTTCCAGGTGGCATTCACACCCGCCTTCGCCAGCCAGCAGGTGACGAGCCTGCCGGTGAAGGCCGGAGAGTCGCGCGACCTGGACGCGGAGGTTAGTCTTCCCCAAGATGTATCTGCCGGGACGCACGCGCTGAGCGTCCGGGCCGTCAGCGGCGAGGCCAGGGCCGAGGCCAAGCTCACCATCGAGGTTACCGGCCGCCCCGACCTCTCGATTACTACCCCTGAGGGCAGACTGTCCGGACGGGCATACGCTGGACGGGACACGCCGATCAAGGTGGTCGTCAAGAACCGGGGCAGCGCGCCTGCGCGCGGGGTCGAGGTCTCCTCGTACGAGCCTACCGGGTGGCAGGTGAAGTTCGATCCGTCGCGGATCGAGGAGATCGCGCCCAAGGGCGAGGCGCAGGTGACCGCGACCGTGCGGCCTTCGTCCAAGGCAATCGCGGGCGATTACATGCTGACGCTGCGGGCCACTGCCGGCGACTCCTCCTCGTCGGCCGACTTCCGTGTCACGGTGTTCACCTCCACGCTCTGGGGCATCGTGGGCGTCATCGTCATTGCGATCGCCCTGGGCATCGTCAGTCTGGTGGTTTCGCGCTACGGACGGAGATGAGCACGGTTGTCGAGACGCAGGGACTGACCAAACACTACGGCCCGATCGTGGCCGTCGAGTCGCTGAACCTTTGCCTGCAGGCCGGTGAGGTCTTCGGCCTGCTGGGCCCCAACGGCTCGGGGAAGACAACGACCATCCTGATGCTGCTGGGCCTTACCGAGCCGACCGCCGGGTGGGCCCGCGTGCTGGGAGAGGATCCCCTGCGCAACCCTCTGGAAGTGAAGCGACGGGTGGGCTACATGCCTGACTCGGTCGGGTTCTACGACGAGTTGACCGCGCGCGAGAACCTTAGGTACACCGCACGTCTCAACGGGCTCCCTCGGCCCGAGGCCGAGGCGCGGATTGACGAGGCCCTCGCCGGCGTTGGGCTCTCGGAAGTGGCAGATCGGCCGGTGGCGACATACTCGCGCGGCATGCGCCAGCGGCTGGGGCTGACCGAGGTGCTCCTGAAACGACCTCAGGTGGCGATCCTGGACGAGCCCACGATGGGCCTGGATCCCGAGGCCGCCCAGGAGTTCCTGGTCATGATTCGGGGGCTAAAGGCGCGGGGCATCACGGTACTCTTGTCCTCGCACCTGCTCCAACAGGTACAGGCGGTCTGCGACCGGGTTGGTCTTTTCTACAAGGGACGGCTGGTCCTCGAGGGCAGCGTGGACGCGCTGAGCGAGCAGGTGCTGGGCGGCGCGTACCGCATCGTCGTGGAGGCCACGGGCAACGGCCTGGAGCGGCTGCTGAGTGGGATCCCAGGCGTCGTGCGCGTTGCCCAGGAACGCCCGGGCACCTGCCGTGTGGAAGCCCAACAGGACTGCCGCGCCGAGGTGGCCCGTCGGGTTGTGGCCGGGGGCGGCCAACTCCTCGGGTTGAGCCTGGAACGCGCCACGCTGGACGACGTCTATGCCCGTTACTTCCAGGAGGCCCGCCATGAAGCGTAGAGGCTCCCCCTGGACCGGCCTGGGGGCCATTTTGCTCAAGGAGATGGCCGATCACCTCTCCAGCGTCCGGATGCGGCTGCTGGAAGGCCTGATCCTCCTGACCGCGATCGGCACGGTGTTCGCGGCCACGCAGACCCTGCGGCAGACCATCGGGGAGGACCCCTTCCTTTTCCTGAAGATCCTCACCTCCGCTCAGGATCCCCTGCCCTCGTTCGTGGCGTTCATGGGATTCCTGATCCCTCTCACGGCCATCGCCCTGGCGTTCGACGCCATCAACGGCGAGTACATGCGCCGGACGCTCAGCCGGGTGCTGGCGCAGCCCATCTACCGCGACGCCGTGCTGCTGGGCAAGTTCCTGGCGGGCATCTTCACCCTGGGCATCACCCTGCTCGCGCTGTGGCTGCTGGTGACCGGGTTGGGCATCCTGCGGCTGGGCGTGGTGCCGGAAGGCCGTGAGGTGGCGCGCGGACTCGCGTTCATCCTCGCCACCCTGGCCTACGGCGGAGTGTGGCTGGCGCTGGCGCTGCTGTTCTCCGTGGTGTTTCGCCAGCCGGCTACCTCGGCCATGGCGGCGATCGCGGTCTGGCTGTTCTTCGCGGTGTTCTGGGAGATCCTGGCAGGCCTGTTTTTCAACATCATCAGCGCGACCGCCACGGGCGGACCGGAGACCGAGCTGGCCTTGGCCAACTTCCGCCTGTTCCTGTCGCGGCTCTCGCCCAACACGCTATACTCGGAGACCGTGCTGGCGCTGCTCAACCCCGACGTGCGCGCGCTGGGTCCGGTGCTGATCACGCAGCTCGAAGGCGCGGTGCGGGGAACGCTCCTGCCGCTCTCCCAGAGCCTGCTTCTGGTCTGGCCCCAGTTCACGGGCCTGATCGCCACCGTGATCATGCTGTTCGCGGGCGCCTATGTGGCGTTCCAGCGGCAGGAGGTAAGGGCGTAGGGCAGAGGCGCAAGAGCCGACTCTCAAGCTACGGCATACGCACCGCCCCGGGGTGGCCTGACGGTCGCCCTGGGGCTGCTTTATTTGGGGATGGGCTGGAGCCTACAGGAGGGAGGGCCTGGGTAGGAGAAAGATCGGAGACATGAGAGGTCCAGTGCACCGTGGCACTGAGTGAATCCGACACCCGTGCCAAGCTGATCGACCCTGTCCTGCATGTCCGCGGCTGGACAGAAGACCTCATCCGCCGCGAGGAGACCGCGGGAGCCATCGAGATCGTTGATGGACGGCCGCGCAGGCGAGCCCGGGGCCGCGTAGACTACGTGCTGCGCGTCAGGGTCACTCCTGACACCCAACCGGTGGCGGCTGCGCTCTGCGAAGCCAAAGCCGAACACCTGCCGCCAGCACACGGCCTTGAGCAGGGGAAGGCTTACGCCAACTGCAAACGGCTCAACGTGCCATTTGTCTTCTCGTCGAACGGCCGCCTGTTCGTGGAGTTCGACCGGTTCACCGGCCTGACTGTTGCGCCGCGCCCGATGGCTGAGTTCCCCACCCCTGCCGACCTGCGCGTCCGATACGAGCGCGGCATGGGTTTCACACTGGACTCTCCGGCGGCAAGACCGCTCCTGACTCGCTACACAGGCGGAGAGGCAACGCGCCGCTACTACCAGGACGCCGCCATCCGCGCGGTGCTGGAGAAGCTGGCCCGCAGTGGGAAGCGGGCGCTCCTGTCCCTGGCCACCGGGTCCGGAAAGACGTTCATCGCGGTCCACCTGTTGAAGCGGATTGCCGACGCCGGGTTGCTGCGGAGGGCGCTGTTCGTCTGCGACCGCGACGAGCTCCGCTCCCAGGGGCTTGGGGCCTTTCAGAGTGCATTCGGGGCCGAGGCGGCAGAGGTCTACAAGGAGGCCGACGGGTCGAACCACGCCCGCAACGCCCGCATCCACATCGCCACCTACCAGACGCTCGACGTCGCCACAGACGACGCGGACGCCAACTTCCTGACGACCTACTACCCGGAGAACTACTTCAGCCACATCGTCATAGACGAGTGCCATCGCTCGGCCTGGGGGAAATGGTCGCAGGTGCTCCGCCGCAACCCGGACGCGGTGCAGATCGGCCTGACGGCCACCCCGCGCCAGATCGAGTTCACCGAGAAGAGCAGGGAGGCCGAGGCAGACGCCCAGATTTCTGCCGATAACCTCAGGCACTTCGGTGAGCCGGTCTACGAGTATGACATGAGCCAGGGGATCGAGGACGGCTACCTGGCCGGCTGCGAGATCGTCCGCCGGGACATCTTCCTGGACGACAAGACCCAAAGCGAGCGCGATACCGGGATCGAGCAGCAGGACCTCGAAGGGAAGCGACTGACCGACGCAACCACTGGCCTCCCTCTGGTGCCCCGCGAAGCCCGGGCCCGCTACGACGCACCGAGCTTCGAGGACCTCATATTGCTGCCTGAGCGGGTCGACCGGATGGCCCGGGACCTGTTTAGCCACCTGCTCGCCACCGGAGGACCGGAGCAGAAGGCGATCGTGTTCTGCGCTCGCGACCGCCACGCCGACGATGTCGCCATCGCCCTGAACAACCTCTATGCGGAGTGGTGTGCCCGGAACAGCAGGCCGCGTCTGGAGCCCTATGCCTTCAAGTGCACCGCCAGCGTCGGCGGCAGCCAGCACCTCGCCGATCTGCGTGGAGCTTCGCGGTCTCACTTCATTGCGGCGACCGTCGAGCTTCTGACGACCGGCGTGGACGTGCCCGTCGTGCGCAACATCGTCTTCTTCAAGTATGTCCGGTCGCCCATCGCCTTCTACCAGATGGTCGGCCGCGGCACGCGCCTGCACCCACCGACTGGGAAACTGATGTTCCGTGTCTACGACTATACCGATGCCACCCGGCTCTTTGGCGAGGAGTTCAAGACACGATACACGCCGCCCCGGAGAGAGCGCAGCGCGGAGCCCCCTGAGGGGGGTCATTTGCCGCCGGAGCGCATCATCATGGTCGAGGGGTTCGACATCAGGGTCACCGACGCGGGCCGATACATCCTGACCATGGTGGATGGGAAGGCCCAGCCCGTGACCGTGGAGGAATACAAGGAGCGCCTGGCGGCCCGCCTGGTCGAGGAGGCGCCCACGCTGGACCTCTTCCGCGCCCGGTGGGTGGTGCCGCCCGAACGGCGCGACCTGCTGGCCCGGCTGCCGGACGCCGGCCGGTCGGCGGTGCTGGTGCAGGCGCTAGAAGACATGGCTGACTACGACCTGTACGATGTGCTTGGGGAGCTGGGCTATGGGATAGCGCCCCGCACGCGGGCAGGGCGGGCAGAAGCGTTCGAGTACAAGCACGCGGGATGGCTCGCACGTCTCCCCGCGGAGACCGCGAGAACCCTCAAGGCCCTTGCGGCGCAGTTTGCGCATTCGGGAACGGACGGGCTGGAGAACCCGCAGGTGTTTCAGACACCCGAGGTCGCGAGAGCAGGCGGGCTGCGAGCACTCAAAGCATTGGGCAAGCCCGCTGACGTACTTCAAGAGACCAAGAAGAGGATGTTCGCGGCATGAGTGAGGGTCCAGGGGGCATTCAGCTTCCTAATGGCTGGCGCCGGGTGCGGCTGGGCGAAATATGCGCCCTGAATCCGCGAGCAGCTCCGAGCCTGGCTCGCCCTGACGAAGCCCTGACAGCGTTCGTCCCGATGTCAGCGGTGGACGAGCGGCTTGGTCGGATTACACGCTTCGAGTTGAGGCCATACGCTGAAGTCCGAAAGGGGCACACCTTTTTCGCTGAAGGAGATGTCATGTTCGCGAAGATCACACCGTGCATGCAGAACGGAAAGCACGCGGTCGTGAGGGGACTAACTGATGGCATAGGCTTCGGCTCCACCGAGTTCCACGTCCTCCGCCCGGGACTCGAAGTGACTTCGGAGTGGATTCACCACTTCATGCGTCAACCACACATACTGACTGCTGCGATGGCGCACTTCTATGGAACCGTCGGCCAGCAGCGGGTCCCTGAGGGGTTTCTTGCTTCTCTTGAGATTCCGCTGCCCTCGCTTGCAGAGCAGCGCCGGATCGTCGCGTTGTTGGAGGAATGTATGGCGCAAGTGGAGCGGGCGCGGGCCGCCGCCGAGGATCGGCTGAGAGCACTCGAAGCTCTCCCCGATGCCTGCTTGCGAGGAGTCTTCAACGGTTTCACACCTCTTTCTGTGAGTTCGAATGTCGACGCTACCCCGTTCGGTTGGAGTTGGAGAAGACTGACGGACATCGCGCGCCTGGAGAGCGGGCACACCCCAAGCCGGTACCATCCTGAATGGTGGGGAGGTCCAATCCACTGGATCGCACTCCCCGACATCCGGCAGCTCGATGGCAAGATCGCGTTCGAAACGAGTGAGCACACAAACGAAGCCGGCATTGCGAACTCCTCGGCCAGGGTGCTACCTGCGCGGACCGTTGTCCTCTCACGAACGGCATCAGTTGGATTCGTAACGGTAATGGGCCGAGAAATGGCTACCAGCCAGGATTTCGTCAACTGGGTGTGCGGGCCGGAGATCGATCCGGTTTTCCTGGCCTACCTGCTCCGAGCCTCTCGGGACTACATCCGCTCACTGGCGAGCGGTGCGGTTCACAACACCGTCTATATGCCAACCGTCAAAGCCTTCCATGTATGCATCCCTTCGCTTTCCGCCCAGAAGCAAATCGTGGCGATGCTTGATGATCAAATGGCCTCGATAGAGAAAGCGAGACTTGCCACCGACGCGGAACTCGAGGGGATCACCGTCCTCCCCGCCGCGATTCTCCGCCGGGCCTTCGCCGGGGAACTCCAGCCTTGACTCATACGGCGCGAAGGGCTATTTTCATTACTGAAGCAATTCGAAAATAGACGGTGGGCCACTTTTCGAGGCCGCAAACTGAGGCGGGCGCCGCGTGACATCCCAGCCCAAACCTTCTGGCAAGAAGATCCGGACGCGTGAGGGGTACCATGCCTTCGTCCCGGCCCCCCTGCCCCCCGACCTCATGTGGTCTCCCGGGTTAATCTCTGCCCTCTCTACGGCCGACCGCGCAGTCGGACGGCTCGCGGGCGAGGGCGGCCGCCTCCCTAGTCCTCACCTCCTCATCCGCCCCTTCATCAGGCGCGAAGCTGTCCTCTCCAGCAAGATCGAAGGCACGCAGGCTACCCTGGGAGAGCTGCTGGCGGCGGAGGCCGGCGCGGCCGTCAATCGCAGCCCGGAGGATCTCCGCGAGGTCGGCAACTACGTGGCCGCCCTGGAATACGGCCTGGAGCGCCTCAGAACCCTTCCCCTCTCCCTCCGGCTCGTCCGCGAACTCCATGCGAGGCTGATGGGCGAGACACGCGGAGGCCAGGTGACCCCTGGCGAGTTCCGGCGCACACAGAACTGGATCGGGCCTCCCGGCGCTACGCTGGCCACGGCGACCTACGTGCCGCCGCCTCCGACCGAGATGACCGATTGCCTGAGGGCCTGGGAGCGCTTCCTCCATGACACCGCGCTGCCGCCCCTGGTGCAGATCGCCCTGGCGCACTACCAGTTCGAAGCCATTCACCCGTTCCTCGACGGGAACGGCCGGGTAGGCAGGTTGTTGATCACCCTGTTCCTCGTAGAGCGAGACGTGCTGCCGAAACCGCTCCTCTACCTCAGCGCTTTCTTCGAGGCGACGCGGCGGGAGTACTACGACCGCCTGCTGGGCGTCAGCGAGCGCGGGGAATGGAAGGCCTGGCTCGAATACTTCCTGACAGGCGTGGCCCTGCAGGCCGAGGATGCCACGGGTAGGGCCACCAGGATTAGTGAGATCCTTACGCGGTGGCGCGTCGTCGTGGGACGCTTCCCGTCCAGAACACCATCCGCGGTGATTGATCTGCTGGCCGAAAACCCGTATTGCACGATCCAGCGGGTGGCGAAACGTCTGGACGTGGCCTACACCACGGCGCAGCGGGCCATCGAGCGACTGGAGTCGCTCTCTGTCCTCACCCAGGTGGGGGCGGCGAAGCGCGGTCGGGTATTCTGCGCCAGGGCCCTGCTGAATATACTCGAGGAACCTGCGATGCTGCAGCCCTCTGAGGGACGCTGATGCCACACCGATCGAAACCTAACGGCAACGCCAGACGCCTCAACTCCCAGCAGTCGCTCAACGGCGCGATTAAGTCGATCTGCGACATCATGCGCCGCTCGAACTGTGCTGGGGCGCTGCAGTACGTTCCGGAACTGACCTGGATCCTCTTTCTGCGAATCCTGGACGAGCGGGAGATCCGGGAGGCCGAAGAAGCCGAGGCGGTCGGCGCGGAGTTCACCCCGTCCCTGGAGCCTCCCTACCGCTGGCAGGACTGGGCGGCACCTGATGGACCGAAGCGGCGCGAGATGCAGAACGGGGCGCTGGGTGCGTTCTTCGGCTTTGTTCACACGGAGTTGTTGCCGTACCTCAGGAACCTGAAGGACCGCCCGGGTGCGACGCCGCGCCAGAAGATCATCAGCGAGATCATGGCAGGGGTGGAGCGGACCAGAATCGACACCGAGCGCAACTTCCTCGACGTGCTCGACAAGGTGAACGAGATCAGCGATCAGGTGGTGGACCAGACTCACGTCTTCACCCTCTCGCAGGTCTACGAGGGCCTGCTCCTCAAGATGGGCGAGAAGGGCAACGACGGGGGTCAGTTCTTCACCCCGCGCGAGGTCATCCGCGCCATTGTGAAGGTAATTGATCCGAAGATCGGCGAGACAGTCTACGACCCGGGGTGCGGCACCGGCGGGTTCCTGGCGCAGTCCTACGAGCACATGGCTGGGCCCAACAACGAGAAGATCACCTCGCCGGACCAACTGGAGACCCTCAAGCGGCGGACCTTCTACGGGCGCGAGAAGGACAACGCCATCTATCCCATCGCCCTGGCCAACTTGGTGCTGCACAACATTGACGAGCCGCACGTCTGGCATGGGAACACGCTGACCGGGGCCGAGGCCTACGGAGGCCTGTTCACCGAGGCGCCGGCGCTGCACGACGTAATCTTGATGAATCCGCCGTTCGGCGGCAAGGAGGGCAAGGAGGCGCAGACGCGCTTCGCCTACAAGACCAGCGCCACCCAGGTGCTGTTCCTTCAACATGTGATTGACAGCCTGAAGCCGGGCGGCCGCTGCGGCATCGTGCTAGACGAAGGCGTGCTGTTCAGGACCAACGAGACCGCGTTCGTGCAGACCAAGCGCAAACTACTCGATGACTGCGACCTGTGGTGCATCCTGAGCCTTCCGCCGGGAACGTTTGTGAACGCGGGCGCAGGCGTCAAGGCCAACTTGCTCTTCTTCATAAGGGGCGGTCCGACGGAACGGATTTGGTACTACGATCTCTCGGACATCAAGGTCGGGAAGAAATCTCCGTTGACAGCGGCGCACTTCGAGGAGTTCCTCCGCCTCCTGCCTGAGCGCGCGGACAGTCCCCGGAGCTGGACGGTGCCACGCGATGCAATCGAGGCCCGTAACTACGATCTCAAGGCGGTGAACCCCCACGCCAGGCCGCAGGAAGATACCCTCACCCCGGAGGAGCTGCTGGACCTCATCGAAGCGAAAGGGCGGGAGGTGTCCGAAGCCCTCGCCGCCCTTCGCAAGATAACCCGCGCGTAGCCGCTACGGCTGCAACTGCGCCAGATCCCGCATCGCCGCCTTGATCGCATCCTCCGGGTAGGCGAAGTCCTCCAGCCGGCCTGCCAGGTGGGCCTCGTAGGCCGCCATGTCGAAGTGGCCGTGGCCGGAGAGCCCGAAGAGGATCGTCCGCGGCCGGCCTTCCTTCTTCGCTTCCAACGCCTCGTCAATCGCCTTGCGGACGGCGTGCGCCGCCTCGGGGGCCGGGATTATCCCCTCGGTGCGCGCGAACTGGAGCGCGGCGTCGAAGACCGTCCGCTGCTGGTAGGCCACGGCCTCAATGTACTTGTGGTGGTAGAGCAGGCACAGCAGCGGCGCGTCGCCGTGGTAGCGCAGCCCGCCCGCGTGAATGCCCGGCGGCACGAACGTGTGTCCCAGGGTGTACATCTTCATCAGCGGCGTGGTCGCCGCCGTATCGCCGAAGTCGTAGAGGTAATCGCCACGGGTCAGCGTCGGGCACGCTTGGGGTTCGACCGCGACGAAGCGAGTACCGCCGCCCTTGAACTTCTCGGGCATGAACGGAAACATAAGACCGGAAAAGTTGCTGCCGCCGCCGACGCAGCCGATGACGACGTCGGGAGCGTCGCCGGCCATCTCCATCTGGCGGCGCGCCTCCAACCCGATGACGGTCTGGTGCAGCATCACGTGGTTGAGCACGCTGCCCAGCGAGTACTTGGTGTCGTCGTGGGTCGCGGCGTCCTCTACCGCCTCGCTGATGGCGATGCCCAGGCTGCCGGGTGAATCCGGCGCCTTTTCGAGGATCGCCCTGCCGGCGTGGGTGCGGTCGGTGGGGCTGGAGAGCACGTCCGCGCCCCAGGTCTGCATCATCAGTTTGCGGTAGGGCTTCTGATCGTAGGAGACACGCACCATGTACACCGTGCAGTCGAGCCCGAACAGCCGGCACGCCAGCGCCAGCGCGCTGCCCCACTGGCCGGCACCGGTCTCGGTGGCCAGCCGCCGCACGCCCTCCTGCTTGTTGTAAAAGGCCTGCGCCACCGCGGTGTTGGGCTTGTGGCTGCCGGCCGGGCTGGTGCCCTCGTACTTGTAGTAGATGCGGGCAGGGGTGTCGAGCGCCGCCTCCAGCCGCCGCGCCCGATACATAGGCGTTGGCCGCCACATGCGGTAGACATCGCGCACCGGCTTGGGGATCTCGATCTCCCGCTCGGTGCTAACCTCCTGCATGATGAGCTCCATCGGGAACAGCGGCGCGAGGTCGGCCGGGCCGATGGGCTGCCTGGTCCCCGGGTGGAGCACCGCCGCTGCCGGCACCGGTAGGTCCGCGGCGATGTTGTACCAGGCCTTCGGCACGTCGCCCTCGCCGAGCAGGATCTTGGTGGAATCCATCTCTACACCCCCTCGTTGTTTCCCGTCGCCGGCTCCAGACCCCGACGGGAAGAATAATGCCGGCCTCCGTCGAGGGACGGAGGCCGGCTCCGTGGTGCCACCCATGTTCCGGGGGATCGCTGTACGCGAACCCGCAGCGCTCTGATCCGCTAACGGCGAATCAACCGGTGCGACTACTGGCGCGGTTGCGCTTGCGGCGCCTCCCGCGCGTTCACCGCACACCTCACGGGTCCATTCCGCGCCGCGCGGCGGCTGCCTTCCACCTTAGCAGCTCTCTGCGCGCCCGCCTGGCGCGTACTCGTCCCGGTCATCGGGCTGGTTAAACTGTTTCATTCGCCGGCGGCGGAGGATCTCCTGCCGGCGTCTCAACCTGATCTGCCCCCGAGACTGGGGGGGTTGGGGGATCCGCGGCCGCGGGAGTCGCCCGACGCGTCCGCACCTGCAGGGCCCGCATCCGGTTCAGCACCGCCGCCACCTCGTGCCGCCTGGGCAGCGCGTAGCCACCGGCATGACTCCCTTCGGTTGCCAGCACGCCCAACCCGTGCGCCGCGATGTCCGCGAAGACGCGGTCAAGAATCTCGGCTATAGAGGCGTTCCCGTCCACGTAGCCCTTCGCAAGCGCGTAGAGGATCGCATCTCCGGCCGCACATGCCTGACCCGCGCCCACAAGCTGTCCGAGCGCTGCGGTGCTGATAGTTTCGCGACCGATGCCGATCTCCGCACGGCCTCGCAGCTCGGTTCGGTGGCCGCGCCCCCGCAGCCCGCCAAACCCCCGCGGCAGCGGGCAGCGAGGCATCGGCATGTCAAACTCCCCGCCGGCGCGCGTGCGACGCCCGGTGAATCCCGCGACGATGCCGCGTGCTCGGTCGGTCGCCGCTTGGGGCTGAAACCCTTCCATGACGATTACCGTATCCGCCACTCCGAGGTACTCCCCAAGACTTCCGGTGGCGATCACCGACGAGACGCCGTGGAGTTCCCAAAGCGCCCGGAGGCGGTCCAGTAGCGGGGTCGCGGGGTCGCGCTCCGATGGGACCAGTTGCTGCATCGCCGCATCCCGTACCAGAAACGCAACCGTGCTCTCATCCTCATCGAACAGCAGCAGGCGGGACCCGACCTCGACGGCCTCCGCGACTCCCACGGCCATGGAGACCGTCCCTGTCGCGTGTTCAGACGACAGTGTGGTCGCGTCCGGACGGTGCGGCAGCTCCCGGAGAAAGGCGCTGATGTCCACGCGCTCGACGCGCCGGAGGGGCTCGGTGAGAATCCGCACCGCGTCCGGAGCCGTGGCCACAAGCTCGCGGCCGTCCCCGGGGACGTGGGGATAAACGCCGGCAGAGAGCGCGGCCAGCAGCGTGGACTTGCCACTAAAGGCTCCTCCGGCGATCACCGTGACGCCGCGGCGAATGCCCAGCCCGCGCACCTCACCACGATGCGGCAGGGCGACCATAACGGCCAGTTCGTCCGGAGCGCGCAGGACAACGGCGCGGCCGCCGCGCAGCGGACGTTCGCCCTGCCCATCCTCTCTCGGCAGCACCGAGCCGTCGGCGACAAACGCCGCCAGCCCAAGCTCGTCCAGGGCCTCCCGCAGGGCCAGGTAGTCCTCCAGCGTGTCGCGGTGGCGCCATCCGGCAGCCGCGTCGAGGTTCGCCCAAACCAGACCGGACTGAACCACCGCGGGCAGCTCATCGAAGAGCAGCGTCACTGCCGGCTTGGCCAGCACCTTGCGTCCTTCGGCAGGGAACCCGATCGTCAGGCGGATCTCCACGAACTCCTCGCCGACCGTGCAGCACGAGCGCCGCAGGATCTCCCCCCCGCCTGCATGGATCGCCACAGGCGCGGCCTTCCCCTGCCACCGGGAATGGACATGGCGTCCTATGGCCTCGTGCACCGCGCGCGACAGGAACTCCTCCGCCGCCAACCGACCGGATGGGCTTCCCCACAGCGCCGGCGGGACCTGGGCCTCGGCCTGGTCCACGCGCACGCGGGCCCAAGCGGACGGTGAGGAAGGATCGGGGTGTATTGCATCCAGGTGGAGCTCGAACCGATCGAATCGGTAGGCGCCGGCCAGGGTCCGGTAGACCTGGGTGCCCTTGCCGTTCATCACGATCAGCTTGTCGCGCAGTCGATCGGAAGGCAGCATCTCGAATCCCCCTATCGGCCGGCGGCAGCCGGGGCTGCCTTGCGGGCCAGGCCCAGCCGCTGCCGGGCCACCAGCACCCCACGCTGGAACTGGGTGTCGCGGCCCTGATCCAGGTCGGCAACCGACAGCGCCACCGGGATGTCGGGAGAGACCCCGATCCCTTCCAGGCGCCGCCCCATCCCAGTGGAAAGCCGAAGCACGGTCACGCTGAGCGCCGAGCCGTCCGAGAGGTCGTGAAGCACGCTGGCCTCGACCGCGCCGCTGGTCTTCGCGCCCATCAGCGTCGCGCGACCGTGCTCCTGCAGCGCGGCGGCGAGCAGCTCGGCGGCTGAGGCGCTTCCCTCGTCTACGAGCACGACCACCGGCACGTGCGAGGGCAGGATCGGCGCCGCGGAAGTCCGAACCGTCCGCGTGCGTCCCCCACGTGAGGTCTCCCGGTAGATGGGCTGTCCTGGAAGCAGCATGGCGTTCGCAACCGCGGTCAGCTCGTGCAGGTAGCCGCCGCTGTTGGACCGGAGGTCGAGCACCAGCGCGCGCATCCCGCCGGAGAGCATCCGCTCCAGCGCCTGGCGGAACTCCGCCCCGGTACGGGTGATGAACTGGTAGAGTTGAAGGTAGCCGATTCCGCCCTCGAGGATCCGGGCCTGGAAGATCGCGGGGACCTGAATTGGAGCCCGGGTCACGGTGAGCGCGATCGCATCCGCCCGGCCGGGGCGATCCAGCGTAAGCGTCACCGAGGTGCCTGCCGGGCCGCGAATCGTTCCGGCCACCTGCTCCACCTGGAGCCCGGCGGTGGGGGTCGCGTCAATCCTCACGATGCGGTCCAGCGGTTGCACGCCGGTGGCCTCCGCCGGGCTGCCGGGGATGACGTCGCGCACGTAGAAGCGCCCCTCGCGCGGCATCAGCACCACCCCGATGCCCGAGAACGCTGCCTGCTGACGCTGCCGCGCCTGCCGCTCGCGGTTCTGCTCTGGGGTGAGAAAGCCGGTGTGAGAGTCGCGAAGCAGGGCGGTCATGGCGCGGATCGCGGCATAGGCCAGCGAGGCGCCTGAGACACGGCCGCCGGATGCAGCGACCGCGGCGCCAAACCGGGCGCGGAACGCGGCATCGGCCTGCCCGTTCGGGGTGCCGGGCGGGATGTCGGGGAGATCGGCCTGGATGCCCGATGCCGAAAGCGCCGAGCGCAGCCCCCCGATCGCCCCGTTCAGCAGGACAATGGAGTCCACGGGATCCACGTACCGCTCGCGGAGCAGCCCCAGCGCCTCCAGCGCCAGGCCAGCGTCGGCGGCGTGTACGGGAGGCGCCGCCGCCAGGGGCACCACGACCAGGGACAGAAGCAGGATGGCTACGGGAAGGTGCAGTCGCGCTCCCCGGGTTGCGAATGGCCTCATAGAAAGTTCTCCCAGTCTGCTGGATCTCAGATGACGGGCCGGAACGGCACCAGCCGGATGATCCAGGTATTGAATGCGAACAGCAGGTCGGTCACCATGGCGCCGCCCATCACGACGAGAAAGATCCCGCTGACAGTCGAAACCGAGCGGGCGTGCCGGCGCAGCCATCCCACGGCATCGAACGCGATGGTCATCAGCGCGGCCGCCACGAGAAACGGCAGGCCTAGCCCGAGCGAGTAGGCAAACAGCAGCAGCGCGCCGCTGGATGCCGTCTGCGCCGTTGCTGCCATCGTCAGCACCGCGGTGAGCACAGGACCCACGCATGGTGTCCAGGCGAAGCCGAACGCCATGCCGACGGGAAACGCGCCTATCAGCCCAAGGGGACGGCGTTGCACCTGGAAACGGCGCTCACGCGAGAACCCGGGCACCTTAATTATCCCCAGCACGCCTAGCCCCATGAAGATCACCAAAGCGCCTCCCAGGCGCGTCAGCAGCAGGCGGTTCTCGAGCACCAGGGCCCCCAGAGCTGAGGCCGAGGCACCCATCGCGGTAAAGATCGAGGCGAAACCCAGGACGAACAGGCCTGTGGCCGCCAGTATCCGGCCCAGGTTCCGGCGCCGTTCCTCCACGCTCATCTCGGCCAGGGAGAGCCCGGAGACGAACGAGAGGTAGCCCGGGATCAACGGCACGATGCATGGACTCAGGAAACCCAGCACGCCGGCCGTGAAGGCCAGAATCAGGCCTACCTCGGTCATACGGGTATTATGCCACAGCACCACCTTCGTGTGGGGCCGCGGGCAGGCGCAGCAGTGCCGCCCGCGCGGCGTCCACGAGGGCGGCGGTCGAGGGCGCCTCTGGCGCCGTGCCTTCTGCTGCCTCGGACTTGCCACCGCCCCGGCCCCCGAACGCCGCAACGGTCTCGCGCAGCACCGCGGCCGCATCCACGGCCACCAATGGGCTCCGCGCCACCAGCACGCGGCGCCCCGGATCGGTGGCCAGGATCGCAACGCAGTCCGCCTGCGCCGTGAGGGTGCGGGCCAGCGCGCGCAGGTCCTCGATGGCGCGCCCATCATAGGCCGCGGCGACGACCAGAGGTCCCTGGCCGCCAGCGGGTGCGCCCGCGGAGGTCGCTCGTACAAGGAGCTCCCGGGCCTCGTACCCCAGCAGCTCCAGGCGGGCGGTCTCCAGCTCCCGCTCCATCTCCCGCGCGCGGCTCGAGAGACGCCCGATCGCACCCGCCAGGTCGGGCTCGCCCACGGTGAACTCGCCTGCTAGGGAGGTGATCAACCCCCGCGCCCACCTGTAGTGACGCAGCGCGCGCCACCCGCACTGGAAGCCCACTCGTACGCCGCCCTTGTGCCGCTCGTGGCGCAGTAGAGCGATGGCGCCGACCTCGCCGGTGGCGCGGACGTGCGTGCCGCCGCAGGCAGAGCGGTCGAAACCCGTCACCTCCACCACCCGTATCCGCCCGGCCTGTCTGGGCGGACGGCGCAGCCCCATCGCGACCGCCTCTTCGATCTCAACCTCGCGCGTGGCCACCACCCGGTTCTCGGTGACGATCGTGTTGGCTAGGTCCTCCACGCGGGCACTGGCTTCATCGTCGAGGAGGGGAAGATCCAGGTCCAGCGTGCAGGTGGCACCGATGTGAACGGACAGCGTCTCCGCCCCCAGGGCCTGCAGAAAGGCCGCTGAGAGGATGTGCTGGCCGGTGTGCTGCTGCATGTGGTCGAAGCGCCGTTCCCAGTTGAGAGTTCCGGTAACGGAGAGGCCTTCCCGCAGCGTGGAGCAGGCCCCGACGGCGTGCCAGATCTCGCCGTCCTCTTCCAGTACGTCCGTTACCTCCGTGGCATCGAGGTAACCCTGGTCCGCGGGTTGGCCGCCGGATTCCGGGTAGAACACGGTCTCCGCCAGCGCAACCGCGGTGACCCTGCCTTCGCGATGGCGCACGCCGGTTACCACAGAGGTGAACTCGCGCATGTACGCGTCAAGGTGGAAAAGCTTCACCCGGCCATCTTCGACGGCTGAGTGGACCCTCCCCCCCGTCAGATCGTCCGGGATACCGGGTTCCGCAACCCGCGGTCACCAGGAGTTCGTTGCCTGCCTGGGACCGGCTTGTTACAATTGTGACCGGGCTCCGCGCGCCGAGTGAGGACTGCCGAGGACTGCCATGGGAGAAACGGATGCTGGAGCTGATCTACTTCCTCGACCTAGCCTACAAGATCATTACCACGCTCATCTTCGCACGCGTGGTCCTCTCGTGGTTCCCGGCCCTACGCCATCCCGCGGTCAAGATGGTCCACGATCTCACCTCGCCCATCTTGGATCCGATCCGGAGGGCAATACCGGCAGCCGGAGGCCTCGATCTGTCACCGATTGTCGCCATCCTGTTGCTCTATCTGGCGCGCAACCTGCTCGTGGATTTGTTGGTGACGCTAAGGCCCTGAGAACGAACGGAGGAGGAGGGGGCGATGGTTCAAGCGTACGTGCTTATACGCATCCTGCCCGGCAAGCTTTCTGACGCGCTGGCGCACATCCTGCGGACCCCAGGGGTCAAGATGGCGCACGCCGTCACCGGGCCGACCGACATCATCGCGTTCGTGGAAACCGAGAGCATGGACACGCTGGGCAGGTTGATAGTCTCCCGGTTCCAGGAAACAAGCGGCGTCACGCGGACGACTACCTGCGTGGTCACACCGGTCAGCGAAAGGTGAGAGGGATCAGTCCAGCGTAGCCCTTGCGCGCGGAGGCTGCGCCGGGAGCGCCCAGATTGCCATGAGAGCGATCGGGAAGAGACCGACGCTTGCCGACAGGGTTTGGGCCAGCCCGATCTTGTCCGCAATCGCGCCGATCAGCGTCATGGAAAGACCTGCGGTTCCCCACGCCATCCCGGTTACCAGGCTGCTGGCCAGGCTTGCCCGCGAGGGGAACATCTCCTGCGCCATCACTATGCTGACCGGGGCCGCCAGGAAGAGCGTGAAGCCACCCAGAGCCAGTGGCACCAAGCCCCAGTTACTCTCGATGCTGCCGAAGAGCACGAGCAGGGGTGCGGTTGCAATCAGCGAGATCGCCATCACGGCGCGCCGCCCGATCCGATCGGAGAGCGCCCCGCCGATCAGGCCGCCGATCGAACCGACCCCCCCAAAGAGAAGGACCGCGGTCCCTCCCATCATCAGCGTCTCCCCGCGATCGCGCATCAGGAGCGGGATGAACAAGATGTGCGCCAGCGTGACCACGCTCCTGAGCACTACCACGAGCCAGATCAGTGCCAGGGCTCTCCCGTGCCGCCTAACTTCGGTGCGCAGGCCCACCCGGGTGGGCGTCTCGAGACCAGACCACCAGGAGCCGGCAAACCTCCAGAGCAGCAGGCAGGCCACCACGCCTGGAAGCGCTGCCACCGCGGTTCCGGAGAGCCCGATCGCACCCACGATCGCGGCCACGTAGACCGGGCCCAGCGAGTATCCCAGCTCACCACCCGCAATGAAGAGCGAGAGCCCGGCTCCCCGGCGGTCCCCGCTCACGGCCCCGGCGGCCGCGAACGACTGGGGGTGGAACGCCGCGGTGCCCAGGCCCCCTATGAAGAGCACCGCGAGCATCGCGTGGTATGAGGGCGCGAGCCCGAGCAGCCCCATCATGACAACCGTGACGAGCGCGCCCAGAATGGTGAACACGGGCCGCGGAAAGCGGTCGGCCGCCATCCCGAATAACGGCTGGGAGAACGCGGACGAGAGGTTGAAGGCGCTGCCGAGAAGCCCGGCAAGCGCCAGCGTAAGGCCGAACTTGGCAACCACCAGCGGCAGCAGGGGCGCCAGAAAAGCGGCATAGAGATCGTTGGTGAAGTGGGCAAAGGACAGGGCGCCCAGGCGTGACCACGAGGGTGCACGCGGCCTCCCCGGGTTCACGGAAGCAGCGCCAGGATGATCGGGATCGAAACGAAACTGGCAACCGTGGTCAGGAAGACCGCGCTGGCCACAAAATCGGGGGCAGCGTCAAACTGCGCGGCGATCAGAAACGCGTTGATCGCGGTCGGCATCGCCGTGGACATCACCGCGACGTCGCGGGTCAGTCCGGCGATGCCGAACCAGGGCGCGAGGACGATTGTCAGCAGCGGGGAGAGGACGAGTCGCAGGGCGACCGACACGCCCAAAGGCGCGTTCACAACCGAGGGCCGTGCCTGCGAGAGCTGCACGCCAAGGGTGATGAGCAGCACGGGAATCGCGCCCTGGGCCATGAGCTCAATCGGGCGCCACAGCGCAACCGGCACGACCCACCCCTGGTGCGCAAAAACCACGCCCGCAATCGAGGCGTAGATGAGCGGCAGGCGGAATATGTCGAGAACGGCATGGACGGGCTTGTTCCTACCGGCCGAGGCCAGGAAGACCCCTACGGAGTGCATGAGGACCGCCGAGACCACGAAGATGAGCGTGGCCAGGCGAACTCCTTCCTCGCCGAATGCAAACAGGCTCACAGGAATCCCGTAGTTCCCCGCGTTGTAGAGAACCGTTGCCACCGCCAGCCCGCTGCGCTGGAGCGGTGCCAGTCGCATCAATCGACCGGCAAGCAGCGCGACGACGAGCAACACGGCGAACTGCGCAACGATAAGCCCTACCAGCCTCGCGGCGGCCGCGGCCGACACATCGGTGCGCACGAGCGCGGCGAACACGAGGCTGGGCGTGAGCAGGTACATGGTCACGCGGGAGAGCGACTGGACTTCGATTGGTATGAGGCGGGCGAGCAGGTACCCGGCCGCGATAAGCAACGCTATGGGCAGGATGACCGAAAGCAGTGCCACTGCAGTCCCCCATCGGAGCGCCGCCCCGGGCGCGTCGTATTAGCGGGCTCGGAACGCCGGGCGCGTCGGCCGCTTTGGGCGCTTTGCAACCTTCGACCGTCTCTTGTCGTCCTTTGTGGGTAGCGTCTCCTCCCAGGTGACGATGCTGTGGAAGTACTGGCGGTCGCCCTCCTCCAGCCCCCGGGTTACCTCGGTGATGTGCATCGTCCGTGCCTTGAACTCCTTGAACGCGTGCTCTACGGCTGCCTCGGGCTTCGCGTCGTTGCCGCAGGTGAAGATGTCAAGGGCTACGTATCCGTACTCCGGCCACGTGTGGACGGAGAGGTGTGACTCCGAGATGACGACCACGCCGGAAACGCCGTTGGGGTTGAACCGGTGGAAGGAGATTGACCAGACGGTGACCTTGGCCACCTCGGCGGCACGCACCATAATCTGCTCAACCGTCTCAACCTTGCCGATGATCTCGGGATTGCATCCCGAAGCCTCAACGATGTAGTGGTGCCCGATCGGATCCATCTCCCACCCCCTCCCGCTCAGATCTCAGGCTAGATCCGCATCCGCGGGTCAAGCGCGTCCCGGATGGCATCGCCGAGCAGGTTGAACCCGAGCACGGTCAGCATGATGGCCAACCCGGGAAACATCACGCTGTGCGGCGCCAGGCGGATGTACTGCCGGGAGTTGCTCAGCATCGAGCCCCACTCCGCGGCAGGCGGCTGGGCGCCGAGGCCCAGGAAGCCCAGGGCGGCCGCCGCGAGAATCGCCGTGGCGATCTGCAAGGTGGACTGAACGATGACCACGGCCAGCGTGTTGGGCAGCACGTGGCGCCATATGATCCTCCCGCTGGTAGCCCCCACCGCCCGCGCCGCGTCCACGAACTCTTGCGATCGCAGCGAAAGGACCTGCCCGCGCACCAATCGCGCATAAACAGGGATTGACACGATCCCCACCGCCACCATGACCTGGACGAGTCCCACCCCCAGGATCGCAACGAGCACGATCGCCAGCAGGATGCCCGGAAATGCCATCATGATGTCAATCAGGCGCTGCACCAGAAGATCCGGCAACCCGCCGAAGTAGCCGGAGATGGCGCCGACCGGAACGCCGATCCCCACGCCGATGGTAACGGCGATGACGCCGATCACCAGCGAGAGGCGGGCGCCGTAGATGATGCGGCTGAGCATGTCGCGCCCCAGTTCGTCCTGTCCCAGCAAGTGCCCTGGGCCCGGCCTCTTCAGGCCGGATTCGAGCTCGATCTCGTAAGGGTCGTACGGCGCCAGCACCGGCGCGAAGAGACCCGCGCTCAGGAACACGGACAGGAGCACCAAACCCACCAGGCCGGCCCGGTTGCGACGGAACTGCGTCCACACCATCCGAGCGCGTGACCGCGTTGGCCGCAGGGAGATCCTGGCAGGCGCAATCACATCAGTCATAGTGGATCCGCGGGTCCACGACCGCGTAGAGCACGTCAACCATGAGATTCACCATCACGAACGCCATCGCGACCACCAGCACCGAGGCCTGCACTATGGGATAGTCGCGGGCCAAGATGCCTTCAACCAGCAGCCGGCCGATACCCGGCCACGCGAACACCGTCTCCGTCAGGACTGCCCCGGAGAGCAGCGTGCCCATCTGTAGACCAACCACGGTGATGACCGGGATCAAGGCGTTGCGGAACGCGTGGCGGTTGACGACGGCGGCCTCCGCCAGGCCTTTGGCGCGCGCCGTGCGAATGTAGTCGGACCGCAGCACCTCCAGCATGCTGGAGCGCGACATGCGGGCGATGATGGCGGCGGTTGACATGCCCAGAGTGATCGCCGGCAGCACAAGGTGCGCCATGCCGCCGGTCCCCACGGCGGGTAGCCATCCGAGCCAGACCGCGAAGATCAGGATCAGCATCAGGCCGGACCAGAACACCGGCATCGAGAGCCCGGCCAGCGCCACGAGCATGACCACCGTATCCATCCACGAGTAGGGACGGATGGCCGAGATGATGCCCGCGGAAACCCCAACGACAATCGCTACGCACAGACCGGCCGTTGCCAGTCTGATGGTGTTGGGCAAACGCGCGGCGACCTCACCGGCCACCGGCGCCTTGGACCGCACCGAGCGCCCGAAGTCGCCGCGCAGCACGTTCCCGATGAATGTGGCGAACTGCCTCAGCAGCGGCCGGTCCAGGCCCATGTCCTTGCGGATCCCATCGACGATCTCCTGAGTCGCCGCTTCCCCGGCTATGATCCGCGCGGGATCCCCGGGAACAATCCGCACCATGGCGAACACCATGAACGCCACGCCGAAGATGACGGGAATGGACAGCAGGAGTCGTTTGACGATGTACGCCCACATGTTCAGCAGCCATGAGAAGGGGAGGGCACAAACCTCCCTCCCCCCTCGTCCTTCCTAATTACGCTTGTCGAGTCTCTTCGCTACCGCCGTATCCAGGCCTTGAACAACTCTATGCGCTCCGCGGGATGGACGACCACCCCCTGCGCGACGTGCCGTATGCCGGTCACCTGCGACTCGCTGTGCAGGAAGAGCCAGGGCGCGTCGTCCATGATGACCCGCATCGCCTCGGCGTAGATCTTGTTGCGATCCGCCTGGACGGTCGTCGTCCGGCCCCGATCGAGCAGCGAGTCAACGCGCTCGTTCTTGTAGAAGCTCCGGTTGGAGCCCGTCGGCACCCACTGCGACGAGTGGAACAGGGCATAGAGGCCGTAGTCTGCGTCGCCGGTCACGGTGCCCCACCCGAGCATGTACATCTGGACGTCGTTCTCGGGTTGCGGCCGGTTGGTGAGGGCAAGGTAGGCCCCCCACTCCATTGTCCTAAGCTCGAGTTCGATGCCCGCGCGGCGCACGAGTCCCTGGATGCTGGCGGCTATCTCGGCGTCGCGTATGTACCGCCCGCTTGGGTGGTGGAACACGGCGCGCAGCGGACGGGCCCTGCTGTAGCCGGCCTCACGCAGCAGCGCCTCGGCCCGCTCCAGGTCCCATTCATAGGTCATGATCTTGGAGTAGCCCTCAACGGCCGGGACGATAGGCGCATCGGAAACGCGGGCCGTTCCATACAGGGCACTGTTCACGATCGCCCGCTTGTTCACCGCGTGGTTCAGCGCCCGGCGGAGGCGTCCGTCGTTGAACGGCGGCCGCGTCACGTTGAAGCCTACGTAGATCGTGCGCAGGCTGTCGTCGACCGAGACGGTGAAGTCCCGGGCGCCCTTCAACCGCTCAATCTCGCGCGGAGGTATGCGCACGGCCACGTGAATCGTGCCCGCTTCCAGGGCCGCCACGCGCGCGCCGTCATCGGGGATCACGCGGAACTGCACCTCGTCCAGAAACGCCTTCTCCCCCCAGAAGTCGTCGTTGCGGGTCATCACCACCCGATCGCCGCGCACCCATTCCTTGAACTTGAAGGCGCCGGTTCCCACGGGCTGCCGGGCATAGTCGGCGCCCAGCCGCCGGACGGCGGTCGGGCTCTGCATGCCGACGGAGCTGTGGGTGAAGTGCGCCAGCAGCGGCGCGAACGGGGCATCGGTGACCAGACGGATCGTCGAGGAGTCAACCACTGTGACGCTCGTCACGCGGCTGATCAGAAACCGGAACGGCGCGCGGGTTGCAGGGTCGAGCATGCGATCGAGGTTGAACTTGGCCGCCTCGGCGTCAAACGGGGTCCCGTCGTGGAACCGAACGCCGGTGCGCAGCCGAACCGTCCATGTCCGACCGTCCGGGGATACGGTGTGCCCCAGGGCCAGCATCGGCACGATCTTGCCCTCGGGGGTCAACCTATAAAGGGACTCGACCATGTGCTCCGATACGGTCGCGCTCGGGGAATCGGTAATCATGGGCGCGTCGAGTGTCACCGCGTCCACCCCGGATCCAACGATGAGCGTTCCACCGCGCGTCGGGGTCACCGCCGGCGCCGCGGCCGCGGAGATTACGAGCGCGCCGGCAAGGGCAATGGCAGCTATCAAGGCCAGGACTCTTCGCACGCGATCTGATCCCTCCTTCAATTCGGGAGTATCCTATCTCTTCAGTGTGGAGCAGATGCTTCCTGCGTTGGCTCGTCGGCACCTTGAATTCTTATTCTAAGGCAATCGCCGGATCGCGGCAAGTACTCCGGATGCCGCCAGTGTGACAACCGCCCCGGCCAGCGTCACACCCACCGCGATCGCAACCCACGCGCGGATCCTGTTCACGCCCAGCAGCCATGCCAGCAAAGTGCCTGAATAGGCTCCGGTGCCCGGGAGCGGCACGGCGACAAACAGCGCCAGGCCCAGGAGTTCATACCGCTCGACGAACCCGGCACCCCTTGCCCGCACCCGCACTACCGCCCGTCGAACCGGAGCAAAGCGCGAAAACCATCGGTCATAGAACAACTCGAGCGCGTAGTACCCGGGAACGATGATGGCGCAGTTGGCCGCCACAGCAATCGCCATGACCGCCAGGGGATGCAGTCCCAGCGCGATCCCAAGCGGGATGGACCCACGCAACTCGATCCACGGAACAAACGTGAGGGCCACCACCCCCAACGCCTGCTCAAACGCGCTCAGGCCGTCCAGCCAGTGCCTCACCTGAAAGAGCACGCCAGCGTGATTCACCCGCGCCGGCGCCCGCGGGCGCCGTACATGGCGGTATCCGCGCAGTGGACAAGCGTGTCGGCATCCGTGCCGTCTTCTGGAGCCACGGCAATGCCCGCGTCCAGGTCAACAAACAGGCGCTTGGTTCCAACCAGGAAGGGGGTCTGGGCCATGAGTGTCTCGAGACGAGCCGCGGCGGCCTCGGCACTCGGGCGCGCGGTCCGAGGCATGATGATGGCGAACTCGTCCCCACCGTACCGGAAAACCAGATCGCCGGGGCGCACCGCGCCGTCCAGCAGCCGGGCAAACTGCTGGAGGACCACGTCGCCAGCCAGGTGGCCGTAGGCGTCGTTGATGGCCTTGAACCCGCCCAAGTCGAGCAGCAACAGACTGAATGGCGTGGCATCGCGGGATTCTCGTTTGAACTCTTCTTCCAGGCGAACCCGGAAGTGCCGCCGGTTGTACAGCCCGGTGAGCGGATCGGTAATGGACAGGCGCTCGACGGCCACAAGGGCCTCCTCGAGCCGGCGGTTGGTGTCCACGTGGCGCTCGCCTGCTGCACGGGCTTCATAGTTACCCTTGAGCGCGACGCTCGCCAGCAGCCACGACGCAAATCCCAGCAACGCGCCGGCTTCGCCGAACGAATCGAACAGGAGCACAATGACTATTCCTGCCAGCACCATGCTGGCCGACAGTACCATGATGCGGAGGACGAATCTAGTGGCTATCGGCAGCGCGCCGATGTGTTGCACCACCCGTCCGGATATGACTAACACCGTGTTGCCCAGGACGTATATACCACCGGCGAGTATCAATCTGGCCAACATTCCCGTGGTCAACCCCCCGGCTACCAGCGGGGCAACCGAGGCCGCCAGGAGCAGGCTACAGTCGACGTTCCCCAGATCGTAGGCGGCGCGCCAGACCGGCCGCCCTGCGCGAATCCAGAAGACCAGCAGCCCCAGCAGGCTCATAAACACAGCGGCTTCCCAACCGAACAGGAACAGGGCGGCAAGCGAGATGCCACCCAGCGGGTGATACGTGATGCCCATCGGCAGCGGGAAGACGATCATCCCTGAGAACAGTGCCACGGTGCCGAAGAGCAGCCACACATGCCACGGAAGATCGGGAAGGCGCAGCAGCGCTGCTGCCACGATTGCCAGACCGACAGCTCCGACCACGCCGGACAGCCAGCGGTATCGTAGCGGTAGGCTTTGGGTACTCGCGTTGTTCGCACTCATGGGCTGCTCCATGGACGCTCCTCTGCTACCCTCCGAACTCGTGGAAGAAGCGGATCGTCGTTTCAATTCCCTGCCTGAAGTTAACCAGGGCGAACTTCTCGTTCGGCGCGTGCAGGTTGTCGTCGGGCAGTCCGAAGCCCATCAGGACCGTGGAAACTTTCAGGACCCGGTCGAAGGCGGAAACCACCGGAATGCTGCCCCCGCTCCGCACATAGACCGGGGGCACGCCAAAGACCGCCTCCAGTGATCGTGCCGCCGCACGCACCGGCGGTGCGTCGGGAGACACCACAACGGGCGGCGTCGAGGCGAGATGACGCACTTCCACGCGCACCCCGGGCGGCGCCTGGCGGCGCACGAACCTTTCCAGTTGCTTGAAGATCCGCTCCGGACTCTGGTCCGGCACCAGCCGCATGCTCACCTTGGCCGTCGCACAGGACGGGATCACGGTCTTCATGCCGGCGCCGGTGAACCCGCCGGCGATGCCGTGCACGTCAAGCGTCGGCCGGGCCCACAAGCGCTCCAGAATAGGGTAGCCCTCTTCGCCCGGAGCCACGGCCGTTCCGATCTCGTTGCAGAACGCGGCCTCGTCGAAGTGAAGCCGGGCCCAGGCAGACCGTTCGGCTTCGTCCGGCAGCCGGACCCGTCCATAGTATCCGGGAATCCGCACGCGGCCCCGCCGGTCCTTGAGCGCGGCCAGGATCTGCGTCAGAGCTCCGACGGCGTTGGGCGCCGCGCCGCCGTACTGGCCTGAGTGGAGGTCACAGCGGGCACCGCTGACCTCGATCTCGGTGTAGAGCATTCCGCGCAGCCCGGTGGTAAGCGTGGGCAACCCGGGCGCGAACAGCGTGCCGTCGCTGACCAGGGCGGCGTCGGCGGCCAGGGCTCTACGGTGCCGTGGGACATAGGTGGCCAGGGATGGGCTGCCGATCTCCTCCTCGCCCTCCAGCAAGAACTTCACGTTGACCGGCAGCGAGCCCGCGGTGCGCAGGATCGCCTCCACCGCCTTGACGTGCGTGAACAACTGCCCCTTGTCGTCGGACGCACCGCGCGCGTAGAGCGAACCCTGCTCAACCGTGGGCTCAAACGGCGGGGAGTTCCAGAGGCTCAACGGATCAGGCGGCTGCACGTCGAAGTGGCCGTAGCACAGAACCGTCGGCCGGCCCGGCGCGCCCAGCCAGTCGGCCCGCACGATGGGGTGGCGGTCGGTGGACTCGACCCGGCTGCGAAATCCGAGTCGCTCCAGGTGCCCGGCGATCCATGCTGCGGCGTGGGCGACGTCCGCGCCCCGCTCGGGTGTGGTGCTCACGCTGGGAATCCGGAGGAACTCGATCAGCTCAGAGAGGAACCGACCGTCCTGCTCTCGGGCGTAGGCGACTGCCTGGTCCATGGCCCAACTCCTTCGACGGAGTCCGGCGCGGTCCTCTGGGCGGCGGCCCGGCGGCCCGGCCTACTCGAGCAGCCTTAAAGCCGCTCCACCCAGGACCTTCGCGCCGATGACCAGCGCCTCCTCGTCGAAATCGAACCGGGGATTGTGGTGCGCCGCATCCAGACCGCGATCGCGGTTGTGGGACCCGACCGCGAAATAGCACCCAGGGGCGCGCTGGAGGAAGTAGGCCACGTCGTCGCTGCCGGTCGTAGGTTTCAGGTCCACCACCCGCTCGCCGGCGACGACCGCTACGGCCACGTCCCGCACGACGGCCGTTACCGCCGCGTCGTTGACCACCGGTGGGCACCCGAACCGGTTGGTCACCTTTGCCCCGCAGCGAACCGCCCCTGCCACGCCGACCACGATCTCCTCGACGCGACGCAACGTGCGCTCGCGAATCTCCCCGGTGAACGCCCTGACGGTCCCGCGCATCTCCACGCGATCGGGTATGATGTTGAACGCCGTGCCAGCGTGGACCGTACCGATTGTCACGACGGCCGCATCGAGTGGGGCCGTCTCGCGGCTGACGATGGTCTGGAGGGCGGTGACGACGTGGGCGGCGGCCACGATCGGGTCAACCGCTCGGTGGGGAATGGCGCCGTGCCCGCCCCGCCCCTCGATGGAGATCATGATCTCATCCACCGAGCCGAAGACCGGGCCGGGACTCAATGCCACGGTTCCAACGGGCAGGTCGTTCCATATATGGAGCCCCACGACGGCGTCCACGGGCGGGGCGTCCATCACACCCGCCTCGATCATCGGCAGCGCGCCCGAGGTGATCTCCTCTGCGGGCTGGAAGGCGAAGACCAGTGTGCCTGCCATCTCAGCCCGGCGTTCGGAAAGAAGCTCCGCCAGGACCACCGCGATCGCGGTATGGCCGTCGTGCCCGCAGGCGTGCATGCAGCCCGGGATCTGGCTCCGGTACGGCACCTCGCCCGCCTCCTGAATGGGCAGGGCATCCATGTCCGCGCGAACGAGTACGGTGCGCCCGGGCCTGCCCCCACGCAGGACTCCGACAACGCCGGTTTGGGCCACCCCGGTTCGAACCTCCAGTCCGGCGGCCCGCAGCCGGGCCTCCACGATCCCTGCGGTCCTTTCTTCATGGAAGGCAAGCTCAGGGTGGACGTGCAGGTCGCGCCGTAGTGCAATGAGTCCCTCGCGGCGGGCTTCAATGATATCGAACAGGCGTTCGGTCATGGTATACCTCCTGCGTTCATAGTTCGCCTGGGCTTGAGTAAGCCCTTCGCCACAAACGACGGCCGCGCCGTGGATTGTGCCCGTCCGCTGGAGGAAGGCCCACCAAGACTGGGGAACCTCATTGGAACGACGGTGCTTTCCGGCCGAACCAGGCCGCCGGGAGAGACGATGGCGCTGCTGCTCCGCGAAAGCGATGTGGGCCTGCTTCTCACCATGGACGATGTGATCGCTGCCGTCGAGGGCGGGTTTCGTTTCCTGGGTTCGGGCACGGGCTTCAACCAACCCCGGAGCAGGTCGGTGACGCCGTCAGGCACGCTGCACGTGATGCACGCTTCCGCACCCACTCTCGGCTTCATGGGCATCAAGTCCTACGCCTCCACTCCCCGCGGATCGCGGTTCATCGCGGTGCTCTACAGGTTCGAGGACGGCGCGCCAGTGCTGATCGCTGAGGCCGATCGCCTTGGACAGATGCGGACCGGCGCTGCCAGCGGGGTAGCCACCAAGTATCTGGCGCGTGAGGGCGCGGGCACGCTCGGTATCATCGGCAGCGGGTGGCAGGCCCGTAGCCAGGTGGCGGCCGTGGCGCGCATCCGGCCGGTAGCGCTGGTGAAGGTGTACGGCCGATCGGAAGAGCGGCGGGAGGCATTTGCGGCTGAGATGGCGGCGGAGCTGGGGGCCGAGGTGGTGGCCGTCGCGAGCGCCCAGGAGGCGGTGGAGGGTTCGGAGATCGTTGTCACCGCCACCTCCGCGAAGGAACCGGTGCTCCAGGGGGTTTGGCTGCGGCCCGGCGTGCACGTCAATGCCGTCGGTGCCAACGCGGCGGCGCGGCGGGAACTAGACGCAGAGGCCGTCCGCCGCAGCGACCTGATTGTCGTGGACTCCCTGGAACAGGCGCGCATCGAGTGCGGCGATCTCATCGCCCCTGCTGCGGATGGGGAGGCGGTCTGGGAGCGGGTGACGGAACTGGGAAGCATCGTGACCGGGGCCAGCCCCGGGAGGAGCCGGCCGGAACAGATCACCCTTTTTGAGTCCCAGGGCATTGCCATGGAAGATGTGGTAACGATGGAGCTGCTGTACCGCCGTGCCGCTGAGTCCGGGGTGGGAGAGGAGATACCCCTCTCGGGCCTTCGTGCCAGGCCAGGACGCTAGGTTGGCAGTTGACTGGTAGTTAACAAAGGAGGAGAGCCGTGACCGTCCGTGTGACCGTTGCCGATCCTACCGCACACCGTTGTGATGTGCTCGCCCTGGGGGTATTTGGCGGCCCTGCGCGGCTCGAGGGCATCGCCGCCAAGGTGGACCACGCGCTCGGCGGGCTGCTGGCCCGCGCGCTCCACGAAGAGCAGTTCACCGCCGAGGCGGGCAAGGTGGTGTTTCTCCACACCCACGGCCGCCTGCCGGCCGGGCGCCTGGCAGTGGTAGGGTTGGGTGATCGTGACGCCTTCACCGTGGACCGGCTACGGCTGGCCGCCGCATCGGTGGCACGGGCCGCGGCCGGGCGCCGCCTGACCCGCCTGGCCTTTCCTCCCTTCCAGCACCGGAACTGGGAGCCGGCGGCGATCGCGGCAGCACGGACCGAGGGCGCGCTGCTGGGAACCTATACGTTCACCAAGTACCGCAAGGAAAAGGGCCACACCGTCCACCTGGAGCTACTGGCCGCCAACCGAGCAGAGGCCGCCGCAGTGGAAGCCGGACGCCGCCGCGGGCAGGTGGTGGCCGAAGCCGTCAACTACGCCCGCGACTTGGTCAACGAGCCCGCCAACGTCCTTACCCCGGACGCGCTTGCCGCTGAGGCCCGCCGCGCCGCGAGGGGCACGAAGCTCAAGGTCCAGGTGTGGGGGCCTGTAGATCTCAAGAAGCGGGGAATGGAGTTGATCATGGCGGTGGGCGGGGCCAGCGCGCACACGCCTCGACTGATCCTGCTGGAGTATGCTCCGCCCAAGCCCAAGCGCACGGTGGCTCTGGCCGGCAAGGGCGTCACATTTGACTCCGGCGGCCTCGACCTCAAGCCCGCCGAGGGCATGGCAACGATGAAGGGCGACATGGCCGGCGCCGCGGCCGTACTGGCGACCATGCGGGCGCTACCCCTGCTTGCGCCGCAGGTGCGCGTAACCGCCGCGATCGCCGCCGTGGAGAACGCCGTGGGCAGCCGGGCGATGCGGCCCGGCGACGTCTTCCGGGGGCTCAACGGCACGACCGTCGAGATCACGAACACCGACGCCGAGGGCAGGCTGATCCTGGCCGACGCGGTGGCGCACCTGGCCGCGGGCGCGCCGAGCGAGATCGTTGACTTGGCAACGCTCACCGGCGCGGCCAGCGTTGCGCTGGGCCCGTACGCCGCTGCCTTGATGGGAACGGACCAGGCCCTGGCGGATCGCCTGGTGGCGGCGGCAGGCCGGGCAGGGGAGCGCCTGGTCCCGCTGCCTCTCTACGAGGAATATCGCCAGGCCATGCGCAGCGATGTGGCGGACATCAAGAACTCCGGCACTCGTCCGGGGGGTGCTCAGAAGGGCGCCATCTTCATCCGGGAGTTCGCGGGCGGCATACCTTGGGCCCACATGGACATCGCGCCCGTGGCATACCTGGACAAGGAAGAGGGCACGAACGCCATCCAGCCCAAGGGTGCCTCGGGCTACGGCGTCCGGACGCTGTTGGAGTATCTAACCGCGCGGGACTAATACTATCGCGGGATTAGACTATCTGCGCCGGGGGCTCGGGGGCGGGGCGCAGATAGCGATCTATCGAGGCGGCCGCGATCTTGCCGTCGCGCATGGCCAGGATCACGGTCGCGCCGCCCCGTGCCAGATCGCCTCCCGCAAACACTCCGGGCCGGCTGGTCGCCTGATCCTCTCCGGCGACCACCGTGCCTCGCGAGCTGGTCTTCAATCCGGGCGTCGTGGACTGAATGATCGGATTGGGCATTTGGCCGATCGCCATGACGACCGTCTGCACCGGCACTATGAACTCCGACCCTGGAACGGGAATGGGCCTGCGGCGTCCTGATGCGTCCGGCTCGCCAAGCTCCATCCGCTGGCATTCGATGCCGCACACGCAGTTGTTCGAGTCGGCCAGGATGCGGGTCGGGGTGGTCAGCAGCATGAACTGCACGCCTTCTTCCTCGGCGTGATGGACCTCTTCCACGCGCGCCGGCATCTCATCGCGCGATCGGCGATATATGAGGTAGGCGGATTCGGCGCCCAGCCGGAGGGCGGTCCGCACCGCGTCCATGGCCGTGTTCCCTCCGCCGATCACCGCGGCCTGCCTGCCAACCCTAACCGGCGTATCGTACTCCGGGAAACGGTACGCCTTCATGAGGTTCACGCGGGAGAGGAACTCGTTGGCCGAATAGACGCCCACCAGGCTCTCGCCCGGGATGCCCATGAAGTACGGGGTGCCGGCGCCCGTGGCAAGATAGATGGCCTTGAATTCCCATTCACCCATCAGATCGTCAATCGTGGCCGTCCTGCCGACGATGAAGTTCGTAACGATCTCCACCCCGAGCGATCGCACGCGATTGATCTCGAGATCCAGGATGTCGCGCGGAAGGCGGAACTCGGGAATTCCGTACCTGAGCACTCCGCCCGGCGCGTGCAGCGCCTCGAAGACCGTTACGCGGTAGCCCAGTCGGGCGAGCTCTGCGGCGCAGGTCAGGCCTGACGGACCTGAGCCGACGATCGCAATCTTCTCCTCGCGCGGCTCCGGCATCGGGGGGTCGATGAAGAGGTTGTGCTGGAGCTCGTAGTCGGCGGCGAACCGCTCCAGCTTTCCAATCGCAACCGGCGTGTACTTCTTCCCGAGCACGCAGAGCTGCTCACACTGCGACTCCTGCGGACAGACCCGTCCGCAGATGCCCGGCAGGTAGTTGGCCTCGCGAATCTTGTTGATCGCGCCGGCGTAGTCTCGTCGCAGCAGCAGGTCAACGAATCCCCGTATGTCTATGCTCACCGGGCAACCATTGACGCAAACGGGGTCCTTGCACTCCAGGCACCGCGAGGCCTCGAGGAACGCGGCGGCTTCGTCAATCCCCAAGCATACCTCGCGGAAGTTCCCGCGGCGTTCTTCCGGCGACTGCTCTGCCGGACTCTGGCGCGGGATCTTCAACCGTTCCGCGGGCTTGAGAGGATTGGCGCCCTTCATTGTGCCCCCTCGGCGGACGAGGCGGCAATCCTGCACGAGCACCGTTCGTCGGAAATCCGCTCCATGTCCAGGTAGGACCGGTTTCGTGCGATCAGTTCGTCGAAGTCTACTCCGGCGGCATCGAACTCGGGACCGTCCACGCACGCGAACTTCGTCTTGCCGTCAATCGTCACGCGACAGCCGCCGCACATGCCGGTCCCGTCGATCATGATCGTGTTCAGGCTGACGATGGTCTTGACCCCGCGCTTCGCCGCGAGAACGGCAACGGCCCTCATCATTACCAAGGGACCGATGGCGTAGACGACCGCTATGTTAGGGTGCTCATCCAGGAGGGACGAAAGGGCGTCCGTGACGAGCCCCTTGCGCCCGTGGGAACCGTCGTCCGTGGTGACGGTCAGGGTGGCCGAGCACTCACGCATCTCCTGTTCGAGAACCACCAGCTCCCGCGTCCGCGCGCCGACGATCGTGTGCACGGTGTTGCCCGCGTCGCGCAGGGCACACGCGATTGGGAAGAGCTCAGCGGTGCCCACCCCTCCGCCCACGCAGGCGACCGCGCCGTGGTGTTCGATCGGCGTGGGGTTGCCCAGCGGGCCGACGACGTCACTCAGCGCCTCTCCGACCTGCATGGCGCACAGCGCTTTGGTCGTCTTCCCGACCGCCTGGACGATCAGGGTAATCGTCCCCTCGATGGGGTCGGATTCCACAACCGTAAGGGGAATGCGTTCGCCGGTCTCGTCAATGCGGATGATCACGAAGTTGCCGGCCTTGTGCTTGCGGGCCACAAAAGGCGCCCGGATGCGAAACTTCGCTATCGAGGGGGCCAGCGTCCACTTGCCTAGTATCTGGAAGCGATTTACCTGGGTATCATCCATGCGTCCGTACACCGCTACAAGCATAGAAAAGGACGGAGAGGTGGCGTATCAGGCCGCGACCTGATGTTGGAGTAAGGCATGAGGCGCAGCCTTGCCGTCCGGAGACCCCCAGCCGCAGGGGCAGGGTTATGCGAGTACCCAGACCTCCTGCTCTCTGGGAAACGCTGCGCGCGTGATGGTCACCGTCGCGCCCAAGCGCTTCACATCCACCTTGCCCTGGAGGAAATCATCGAGTCTACGGATAGGCCACGATTCGTTGACCGCGGTTTTGTAGTGCATCGGGATCACCACCCGCGGCTTCAGTTGGGAGATGACCTGGTCGGCCTCGGCAGGACCGATCGTGAAGTGCCCGCCGACCGGGACCATCAGGACGTCCACCGGGCCGATCGCGCTCACCTGCTCGGGTGTCAGCACGTGGCCCAGGTCACCCAAGTGCGCCATGCGCAGACCCTCTACCTCAATGACTGCGACCGCGTTCTTTCCGCGCGCGCGTCCCTGCTCGGTATCGTGGTAGGTGGGCACCCCGGTAATGTGCATCGGCCCGACGCGCGCATCGAGCGCGGCCCAGGTCTTACCCTCATCGGCCAGGCCGCGGAGTACCCTGGGGCGACCCCGGACCTGATCAACGCTGTTGTGGTCGGAGTGCTCGTGACTGGTCACGACGGCGTCGGGCTCCACGTCCGGCCTGGGATAACCGACGTCGTCGTTGAACGGGTCAATGACGATTGTGGTGCCCCCGGCGGTCAGGCCAAACATCGCGTGCCCGTAGTAGCGAATCTCCACGGCCCTTCACCTCCGTTCGCAGTGTCCGCATTCGAGGTGCCCGCGGCGTCCACCGATGCGTTTCAGCCCTGGCGTCCCCATTCCTTCTCTCGTGCTACAATGTGCGCCGTGAGGCGCACCTACCGGACTCTGGACGAAACCCGGGCGCTGATGGCGGTAGCCCGCGGAGAAGCGCCCCCGGACCTTCTCGTTACCGGAGGCCGCGTGCTCAACGTCTACTCGGGTGAAGTCCTGCCGGGCACGGTGGCGGTGGCCGCCGGACGCATCGCCTATGTGGGCGAGCGCCCTGTCGCGGCCGGACCGTCCACGATCGTGATAGAGGCCCACGGCAGGTTGGTTGCGCCGGGGTACATTGACCCGCACGGGCATCCCCAGGCAATGTACACCCCGGATGAACTGGCGCGCGTTGTGCTCCCCCGGGGCACAACGGCCATCGTGGCCGACACCCTGATGCTGCTGAACCTGACCGCGCCGGAGGTGACCCTCTCTGCGCTGGCCGCGCTGGGTGCGCTTCCCCTCCGGTATTTCTGGTTCCTCCGGCTGCACGGCCAGGCGCACAGCCCGCACGACCCCACAACCCTCAGCGAAGAGCGGCTGGAGGCGCTGCTGGCGCTCGATGACGTCCGCACCTTGGGCGAGATCACCCGGTGGACGCAGGTGTACGCGGGTGAGGCAGGGTTGTTGGAGCGGATCGCGCGCGGGGTCGCCGCAGGGCGCCGAGTCGAAGGACATGCGCCGGGCGTCTCTGCCGACCGGATGCAGGTGCTGGTCGCCGCGGGGTTTTCGTCCGACCATGAAGCAATCACCGCCGAGCAGGCCATGGCGCGGCTGCGCGCAGGGCTCTACGTCATGCTGCGCCACGGATCGCTGCGCCCGGACCTGCCGGCGCTGGCGCCGGTGATCACCGGCAGCCGCGCCTTCTCCGGCCGGATCATGCTGACGCCCGATGGCCCCAACGCCGCCTTCGTCCACGGGAAGGGATACATGGACCACCTGCTGGATGTAACCCTGCGCCTTGGCGTAGACCCCGTGGCCGCCTACCAGATGGTAACCATCAACCCTGCGACATACTTCGCCCTGGACGAGGAGATGGGAGGCCTGGCGCCGGGTCGCCGCGCCGACATCGTCGTGCTCGAAGACCTCGACCGCCCCATGCCGCAGTCCGTTGTTGCGGCCGGGAAGCTGGTGGCGCAGGACGGCCGTCTGGTGGCGGATCTCCCGGCGATGCCGTGGGACCGATGGTTGCGGCCGTACACCCCCGGGGATTGGCGGCCCGACGCATCACTCTTCTCCCTGGACGGGCTGCCGTCGCCGGTTCCGGCCATGCACTTTGAGAACACGGTCATCACTCGCCGCCGCGACATCGCGATCGGGAAGGAGCTGCCCGAGGGCGTGCTTCGCATGGTCCTGTTGGATCGCGCAGGACGGTGGCGGTGCCGCGTCCTGCTGTCCGGGTTTGCGGAGAGCATCGGTGGCCTGGCGAGCACCTATACCAGCGGCGCGGGGATGTACGTGCTGGGCCGCGACCCCTCGGACATGGCCGTGGCCGCGTCGCGCGCCCTGGACCTGGGCGGCGGCGTGGTCCTGGCAGAAGGCGGAACCGTGGTCTTCGAGCTGCCGCTCCCGCTGGGAGGGATGATGTCACGGCGCCCCATGGGAGAGGTGGCCGCTGATCTGGATGCGCTCACCGCCCTGCTGCGCGCGCGCGGTTATGCCCACCACGACCTGGCCTACAGTCTGCTGTTCTTCGGGTTTGACTCGCTGCCGTACGTCCGGATGACATACCGCGGCCTGTGGGATGTTGTCGGTGATCGCGTGCTGCTGCCCAGGGAGGACCTCTGATGATCTATGAAGATCAAGGATATTCGGGGACCGGCCGCGGGGTTGTCAGATCTGGTGCCGGGGGACAGAGTTGAACTGCCGACGCGCGGCTCTTCAGGCCGCCGCTCTACCACCTGAGCTACCCCGGCACCCGCGCCTTGTAGTCTAGCAACCGGCCGGAGCCGGGTCAACGCCGATTCTGGAAGGAGGTCGCGGAAATGTCGTCTGATCACATCACCATCGTTGGGGCCGGCGCGATCGGGGGAACGATCGGCGCCTACTTGGTCCGCGCCGGCCACGGGGTCACGTTCGTGGACGCGGTCGAAGAGCACGTGTGCGCGATCAACGAGCGAGGACTGACCATCGAGGGCAGCGGCGAGACGTTCACCGTGCGGGCGCCGGCCCTTACTCCCCAAGAGATCCAAGGCCCGCTGGGAATGGTGTTCCTGGCTGTGAAGACCATGCACACCGACCTGGCCACGGCGCAGCTGGCCCCCCACCTGGCGCCCAACGGTGTGGTCGTCTCGATGCAGAACGGCTTCAACGAGGAACGGATCGCTGCGATCGTCGGGCGCGAAAGGACGATTGGGGCCTTCGTCAACTTCGGCGCCGACTACTTAGAGCCGGGCCGCATCCTCTACGGCGGTTCGGGCGCCCTCTACGTCGGTGAGCTCGACGGCTCCGAGAGCGACCGCCTGGGGCGATTGGTCAAGATCCTGCTTGACTTCATGCCAAACACACAGGCCACAGCCAACATCTGGGGTTATCTGTGGGGCAAGCACGCCTACGCGGCGATGCTGAAGACCACGGCGCTCGTGGACGCGCCGATAGCCGATGTGCTGGCCGATCCCACCGCGCGGCCGGTCCTGGCCAACGTGGCCGCCGAGGTCCTGGCCGTGGCCGCTGCCGAAGGCGTCCGGCCGGAAGGCTTCGACGGATTCGACCCTCCCGCCTTTGTCTTTCCGCCAAGGCGTGATGCCGGCAGGGTGGGGGCCAGCCTCGATGCCCTGGTTGCGTTCAACCGGAAGTCGTTGAAGGCGAAGAGCGGCATCTGGCGCGACCTGGCGGTCCGCAAACGCAAGACCGAGGTGGAATCAATGGTGAGCGAGATGCGCGCCCGCGCGCTCCGGCACGGCCTGCCGATCCCGCTTGTGGAGGCGTTGGGCGGGATGATCCTTGAGATCGAATCCGGCGCGCGCCAGATGTCGTGGGATAACATCGCGGCCCTGGCAGCGGTCAACGCGCGGGCCTACGGATCGGAGGGCGTCCATGCGTAGCGGCGGGCTTGCGGGCAAGGTCGCCGTGGTAAGCGGGGCGGCGCACGGCATAGGCGCGGCGATCGCCGAAGCGCTGGTGCGGGATGGGGCCAAGGTTTGGGTCTGCGACGTCCTGGAGGAGCCGCTCGAGGAAGCCGTGCGCCGGTGTCGCGATGCGGGTGGCGATGCGGGTAGCGTTGCGGGTGGCCGGGTCGTTGATGTCAGCCGGCCGGACGCGGTGAGCGCTCTCGCGGCCGAGATCACCGCGCAAGACGGCGGTACAGACATACTGGTGCACTCCGCCGGAGGCGTGCTCGGGCAGGTGGCGCAACCGGTGGAAGAGGTTTCAGAAGACGACTGGCGCGCGATCGTCGCCGTCAACTTGGAGGCCGCGTTCCTCCTGGTGCGCGAGGTGGTCCCGGGGATGAAGGCGCGGGGATGGGGGCGCATCGTCACCATCTCCTCCGGCGCCGGCCGGAGCTACAGCCAGACCGGAATCCAGGCCTACGCCAGCGCCAAGGCCGGCCTGATCGGATTCACCCGGCAGATCGCCCGCGAGCTGGGACAGTTCGGTATCACCGCAAACTCGGTGGCGCCGGGGTTCGTGCTCTCGAACCCATCCTCCCAGCGCCAGTGGGAGGCGCTGGGCGCAGAAGGGCAGCAGGCGTTCTTCAACGCCCTGGCGATCAAGCGCCTGGGCAGGCCGGAGGAGATCGCGCACGCCGTGCTCTTCTTCGCCTCGGAGGAAGCAGGATACGTGACAGGACAGACGCTGAGCGTGGACGGCGGACGGTGGATGCTGGGTTGAGGAGGCGCGCGATGGCACGCACGGGCAGGGGGACAGCTCCCTACGATCAGGTGAGCGCCAAGAGGTTGATGGCCGATGTCGAGGCCCTGGCCGGATGGGTCCGGCTGTCCGGGACGCCGGAGGAGCTGGAATCCTTCAACTACGTACGGCGTCGGCTACGCGCAGCCGGGTGCTCCACGCGCCTGATCCTGCACGATTCCCTTATCAGCCTGCCTGGTAAGGCCTCGCTCCTGATCATCCCCTCCCGCGGCCCGGGCGCGCCCGTGGCCTGCATCACGCACTCCTTCGCGGCAGGCACAGGGCCTGAGGGCGTCGAGGCCCTGGCGGTGTATGCGGGCAGCGGGCGATCCGCCGAGATGGCCGCGGCCCATCCGGCAGGTAAGATCGCGGTGGTGGACGGGCTGGCCACCCCTGACCGCGTGCACGCCGCGGAGACGGCCGGCGCCGTCGGGCTGATCTTCCTCAACCGCGACCCTCTGGTCCACGAGATGATCGTCTCCCCGGTCTGGGGCAGCCCCACTCCAGAAGGGGTGCGCAAACTGCCTGGCGTGCCGGTGGTCTCGGTGGCACAACCCGAGGGAGATATCCTGCGCAAGGCCGTTGCGGCCGGAGATCTGCGCGCGCACATTACCGCCAAAGTGGACACCTGCTGGCGCAAGATCCCGCTACTGACCGCCGACCTGCCCGGCGAGGTCGAGGATACGTTCGTGCTGCTGGCCGGGCACCTGGATTCCTGGCACCGCGGCGCGATGGACAACGGCACGGCGAATGCCACTATGATCGAGGTCGCCCGGGTGCTGGCAGGCACGCGGCGCTACCGGGGAGTGCGCCTGGCGTTCTGGTCCGGGCACTCGCACGGCCGCTACTCGGGATCCACGTGGTATGCCGACCATCACTGGCAAGAACTGGACGCGCGGTGCGTCGCACACGTCAACGTGGACTCTGTCGGCGGCCGGGGCGCGGTCATCAACCCTCACGCCTACGCGATGCCCGAAACCAGCGGGGTGGCCGACCGTGTCATCGGCGAGGTCACCGGCGGACGGTTCGAAGGAGGCCGCGTCGGCCGTGCCGGGGATCAGTCGTTCCTCGGCGTGGGCATCCCCTCGCTGCTCATGAGCCTGTCCGAACAGCCCGCGGACTCGGCCAATGCCAGCCGAGACTTCAACATCCGCACCGGGGGCGCCACAGGAGGACTGGGCTGGTGGTGGCACACCACCGAGGACCTGCCCGACAAGATCGACCCGGATGCTCTTGAGCGTGACTGCAGGATCTATCTCGGAATCGTCCACGCCTTCTGCACAGAGCCGGTCCTGCCGCTGGACTACCAGGCCACGGCACGCGCCTGGCTGAAGAAGCTGCGGGCCCTCAGGCAAGGTGCAGGCCGGCGGGTGGATCTCCGGCCGGCGATTGCCGAGGCGCAGCACCTAGTAAAGGCCACCGAGGCCCTCGGTCGGCTTGCCCGTGGGCTGCGCGCCACACCACGGAAACCGGCGGTGCGCGCACTGAACAACTGCCTGATGGCGCTAGGGCGCGCGCTGATTCCCGCGGATCACACCCAGAGCGGCCGCTTTGACCACGACGCGGCGCTCGAGCAGCATGACACGCCGCTGCTGAATGCGGTCCGCGCGCTGGCAACGGCCGCGCCCGAAGAGGCCAAGCCGCTGGAGGTACGCGCGGTGCGCGACCTGAACGCCGTTCAGTTCGCGCTGTCCCTGGCCGCGGAGCTGGCCGAGGCGACCGTGCGCGAAGTGCGGGGACGGTGAGATTAGGTAACGAGATCGCGCAGTGCCGGTTCCAGTTCGGGCCACCGGAACTGGAACCCGTGCGCCTGTAGTTTGGCGGGAGTTGCCCTCTGGCTGGCCAGCATCATCTCATCGGCCACCGCGCCACTCACCAAGCGTAGCGCCCACGCCGGCACGCGCATGACTGCCGGGCGCCCCAGCGCGGCCGCCAGCGTACGGGTAAACACCTGATTAGTAACTGGCACGGGTGAGGCGACGTTCACCGGCCCTTCCAGCGCAGTGATCCGTACCGCTGCCAGTAGAGCGGCCGCGACGTCATCCACGTGAATCCAGCTCCACCACTGCCGTCCGCTTCCCAACGGGCCACCGAGCCCCGCACGGAAGAGCGGCAACGTCGTCCGTACCACGCCCCCGTCACGGGCCAGCACGATCCCGAACCGGGTGCTCACAACGCGCGTCCCGGCCGATGAAGCGCGCCGTGCCTCATCCTCCCAGGCCCGAGCGACGTCGGCCAGGAAACCAATGCCGGGTGGGGACGACTCGTCCAGCACCTCATCGCCCCGGTCCCCGTAGTATCCGATCGCAGAGGCCGAGACCAACACAGGGGGAACGGCTGAAGCACTGAGGATAGTGTCTACTATCAAGCGCGTGGATCGGACGCGGCTGCCGAGGATCTCTCTTCGCACCGCCGGGGTCCACCGAAGGGCGGCGATGCTCCGACCGGCAAGGTTCACCACGGCGTCTGCGCCGTCGAAGGCCCGCGGATCCAGCGTGCCGGCATCCGGATCCCAAGTCACCTCGCCGAATCCTGCCTGGGGACGCCGCACGAGCCGGCGGACCTCTGCCCCCTGTTCGCGCAGGGCACGGACCAGCGCCCTGCCGATCGGCCCCGATGCCCCGGCAGTGATTACACGCAGCATCTATCTGAGGGGGAAATGAGGTGGCGGGAGCGACGGGATTTGAACCCGCGGTCTCCTGCGTGACAGGCAGGTGTGTTAAACCAGGCTACACCACGCCCCCGCGAGGGAATTGCACTCCCGCCGAAAACCATTCTATGCTTGCCCCCAGTGTGTGTCAACGCGCCTGACCCGCATACGCCTCCGCGCACGCTGCCTACCGATCAATCCGCAGCAAGAGCGTTAGCGTTCGGCCACTGTAGGCCGGGCCTTCGATGTGGATTTGTATCTGGTCGGCCTGCCGGAGCGCGATCAGTCCGTCCGGCTGTATCGAGGTAGAATCTGCGCCGCCCGAGAACTGGATCCGTGAGGGCTCCCCTCGATCGAGGCGCCTGAGGAAAAGGTGCTGCCCCACGCGGGCCCGGATCGTGCGCGGCCCCTCGGCACGCGGCCCGCGCACGGGATCCACCGTATACGAGATGACCACGGTCCCGGCAGGCATGGGCGGCAGATACTGGCTGCCGAGGTCCTCTGCCTCCCAACCGGCCGCGCCCCACCGGTACAGCCGGTCGGTATCGCCGCGCGACTCCAGCAGCCCTTCGGGCACGAACCTGACCCCACCACCGAACAGACCATCCTGCTCCAGGGTGATGCGCAGTCCTCCTGAACGCTGCTGCACCACTATGTAGTCAAGAAATCCCCCCGAACCCGCCCGAGTGGCAAAGACCGCGGCCAGCGGCGCCTCTTCGGCCGGGCGTCCGATCTGGATGGGCAGCCACCCGCCTCCCATGTTGCGCCGCAGTACCTGCGTGTAGCGCCCGCCCTTGCCCATGGCAGATACTACGGCCACGGCCACGGCCGGTTTATCATCCTGGGCCGGGAAAGTGATGGCGGCGATCATCTCGTCGCGCCCGTCGCCGGTCAGGTCGGCGTGCACGATCTCTTCAGTTCTTGCGCCCTCAGGCAACCGTGCCGCGCTCTGCGTTGCCTGCGGCCGGTCGGTCCCCGAGGGCCGCGGCGCCTGGCAGCCGGCGAGCACGCCGCTGAGGACAAGAAACATGGAAACCATTCCCAGCCGGTTCCGCACGGTAGCCTCCCGGGGTGCCGGATGCCGAACCGTTCGCGAGGGGTGTTCCCGCAACCTGCCGGCGCAAGGCGACGAGGAGCACCCTCAGCTCAGCAGGGCGATCACGCGATCGCCAAAGCCGGCCGTGGAAAGAGCAGGGCCGCCGCCGGCCAAGTCGGCCGTCCTGGCTCCGCTGGCCAGAGCGCGTTCCACGGCCGTCTCGACAAGGGCAGCCTCCTCGGCCAGGCCCAGCGCGTATCGGAGCAGCAGGGCCGCGCTCAGGATGGCGCCGGAGGGGTTGGCAAGCCCGCGCCCTGCGATGTCCGGCGCGGTGCCGTGCACCGGCTCGTAGAGCGATGGTCCTTCAGCGCCCAGGCTGGCCGAGGGCAGGAGGCCGAGCGATCCAACCAACCCCGCACCCAGGTCACTCAGGATGTCACCAAACATGTTCTCCATCACGAGCACGTCGAACGCCGACGGCCTCCGCACCATCTGCATGGCGGCGCTGTCCACAAGCATGTGGTCAAGCGTCACATCAGGGTAGTCCAGGGCAACCTCGTCTACCACCTCGCGCCAGAGCTGTGAGGAGTGCAGCACATTGGCCTTGTCCACCGAGGTGACGCGGCCGCGACGCAACCCGGCGGCCTCGAACGCCACCCGGGCGACGCGGCTAATCTCCTCCTCGGAGTAGATGAGCGTGTCTACCGCTGTCCGTTGTCCGTTCGTGGTAGTCCGGCCGCGGGGCTCGCCGAAGTAGAGCCCGCCGGTCAACTCCCGGACTATAAGGAAGTCGGTTCCCTCCAGCGCCTCGGGCCGGAGCGGCGACGCGGCGGCAACCCCGCCAAATGCGCGCACCGGGCGCAGGTTGGCGTACAGCCGCAGCTCCCGGCGCAGGGCAAGCAACCCTGCTTCAGGCCGCCGGTCGGGCGGCAGACCGTCCCACTCCGGGCCGCCCACCGCGCCCAGCAGGACCGCGTCCGCGCGGCGGCACGCGTCGAGCGTGGCGGCCGGAAGGGGCGGATGACCCCCACTCAGCGCGGCCGCGCCGAAAGGGGCTTCCTCAAAGGAGAGAACATGCCCTCGCGCTGCCGCGACGGCGCGCAGAACCTTCACCGCCTCCGCGGTGACCTCGGGGCCTACCCCGTCACCGGGTAGGACTGCGATGCGCGCCCGCACCTGCTCCCCCATCTCCCTAGATCCCTGCCGGGCGGGGCGAGGCGACCAGCAGCGCGTATTCAAGGCTGCTGGCCAGGGCGATGGCGCTGGCCAGGACAACGTTCTCGGACACGCCCACGGTTCCCCAGTGCCGGTGGCCGTCGGTGGAGGTGATCAGCACGCGCACGCGCGCCGCGGCGGCCGCATCGGCGTCCAGAACCCGAACCTTGTAGTCCACCAGCCGCACGCGCGCAAGCTCCGGGTGGAACCGCTCCAGCGCCACACGGAGCGCACGGTCCAGCGCGTGGACCGGCCCGTTGCCCTCGGCGGAAGAGCCGGCCTCCTGGCCGTGCACCGAGACGCGGACGATTGCCCGCGAAGTGCACTCGGCGGCGGCGTGATCCACCGCGATGTGGAACGCCTTGATCTCGAACCCCGGCTCGTGGCCCATCACCGCGCGGCGTAGCAGCAGTTCGAACGAGGCCTCGGCACCCTCGAACTGGTACCCTTCCTGCTCGAGCCGCTTGAGGTCGTCGAGCGCCGCCTGCACCTCGGGTCGTGACCGGTCGAGGCGAAGACCGATCTCGCCGGCCTTGTGGAGCAGCGTGGCGCGTCCGGAGAGGTCGCTGACCACCACGCGCCGCCCGTTGCCGACCACCTCCGGCGCAACGTGCTCGTACATCACCGGGTCAATCATCACCGCGCTGGCGTGCACGCCGCCCTTGTGCGCAAACGCGTTCGCTCCAACGTAGGGCTGGTAGTCGTTGGGAGCCATGTTCGCCAGTTCGGCGACCAGCCGGCTCGTCTCGGTGAAGCGCGCCAGCGCCTCTGGAGCCAGCGCACGCAGACCCATCTTGAGGCGCAGGCCCGGAACCACGGAACACAGGTTTGCGTTGCCGCTGCGCTCGCCGTAGCCGTTGATCGTGCCCTGCACGTGGACGCATCCGGCCCCCACTGCGGCCAGGGTGTTGGCCACCGCCAGCTCGGCGTCGTTGTGTGCGTGGATGCCGACGGGGCCGCCGATCTCGCGTAGCACCAGCCGTACGCCCTCCTGGATCTCCGCCGGCAGGCTGCCGCCGTTCGTGTCGCAGAGTACCAGGCAGTCGGCGCCGGCCGCCTGCGCCGCCCGGAGCGTGGCCACAGCGTAGTGGCGGTCGGCCTTCAGGCCGTCGAAGAAGTGCTCGGCGTCATAGATCACCTCTCGGCCCGCGGCGCGCAGGTGGGCCACGGACTCGCCGATCATTGCCAGGTTCTCTTCAAGCGATGTGCGCAGCCCGGAACGGACGTGCAGATCCCAGGATTTCCCGAATATGGTCACCGCAGGGGTTCCCGCCTCGATCAGGATCTGGAGGTTGGGGTCGTCCTGCGCGCGCGCAGAGGGGCGGCGCGTGCTGCCGAACGCCGCGATTCTGGCGTGCCGCCACGTCAGCGCGCGGGCCCGCTCGAAGAAGGCCATGTCCTTGGGGTTGCTACCGGGCCAGCCGCCCTCCACATAATCGAACCCGAGGTCGTCCAATCGGCGCGCGATGCGAAGCTTGTCCTCAACCGAAAACGCCACGCCCGCGGCCTGGGCACCGTCGCGCAGCGTGGTATCGTAGACGGTGACGCGGTTCACGTGCCTACCTTTCGGCCCGACACCTGCCGGCGCACGTACTCGATGATGCCGCCCGCGGCGATCAACTGCCGCATGAACTCCGGCAGGGGCGCCGCGGTGTGTGTGGTGCCGCGCGTCTCGTTGACGATCCGCCCGGTCGCGTTATCCACGCTGAGACGGTCCCCGCTCTCGGTCGCGGCGTGCAGGTCCGGGCACTCCAGCAGCGGCAGGCCGATGTTGAAGGCATTGCGGTAGAAGATGCGCGCGTACGACCGGGCAACGACGCAGGCTATCCCTGCCGCCTTGATCGCGATCGGCGCGTGCTCGCGCGAAGAGCCCTGGCCGAAGTTCTCCCCGGCGACCAGGATGTCGCCGGGCCGGATCCTCGCCGCCAGGGTGGGGTCCAGGTCTTCGAAGCAGTACCGGGCCAGCACCTCGGGATCGGTGGTCACAAGATGGCGCGCCGGGATTATTGCGTCGGTGTCCACGTGGTCGCCGACCTTCCATGCCGTGCCGCAAAAGATCATGAGAGCACCTCGTCCGGATGTGCCAACCGGCCCATCACCGCGGTGGCCGCGGCCACCGCCGGGCCCGAGAGATAGACCCTGCTGTCCCGGTGTCCCATGCGGCCGACGAAGTTGCGCGACGAGGTGCTGACGCACACCTCGCCCGAGGCCAACACGCCCATGTGACCGCCGAGGCACGGGCCGCAGGTGGGCGCGCCGACCACCGCGCCGGCGTCCAGAAAGACCCGAATCAGACCCTCCTCCATCGCCTGGCGGTAGATGGCCGGCGTCGCCGGGATTACCAGCAGCCGGGTCCGGGGATGCACTACGCGCCCTGCCAGAATCCGGGCCGCCACGCGCAGATCCTCGATCCGGCCGTTGGTGCAGGTGCCGATGAAGCACTGATCCACCGGCACGCCGGCGGCAAAGCCCACCGGCACCACTATCCCGGGCGACGACGGGACCGCTACCACGGGCTCCATCTGGCTGGTGTCGTACTCGCGCACCGCGGCGTACTCTGCGTCGGAGTCGGCGAAAACGGGCGCAAACGGCCGCCGCGCGCGCGGGGCAACCCAATCGAGGACGGCCGCGTCCGGCTCCATGATACCGTTCTTCGCACCTGCCTCGATGGCCATGTTGGTGATGCTGAACCGCTCGCCCATGGTTAGGTGCCCGAGGGCCTCACCGGCGAACTCCATGGCGCAGTAGCGCGCGCCGTCCACGCCGATGTCGCCGATGACGTGCAGCACCAGGTCCTTGCCGGTTACCCACGGCGCGGGCCGGCCACGGAACACGAACCGCAGTGTCTCCGGCACCCGGAACCAGAGCCGGCCGGTGGCCATGACCGCCGCCAGATCCGACGAACCCACCCCGGTCGAGAAAGCACCTAGCGCGCCGTGCGTGCAAGTGTGCGAGTCGGCTCCGACGAAGACCTCGCCCGGCAGCACTAGCCCCATCTCGGCCAGCATCACGTGTCCGACGCCCGCGCGGCCGACCTCGTAGTAGTGGGCGATGTCGTACTTGTGCGCGAACTCGCGCATGGTCTTGCACTGCTCGGCAGAAGCGATGTCCTTGCTGGGCGCGTAGTGATCGGGGACGAGCGCCACCCGCTCCCTATCGAAGACCGCGGGCAGGCCGATGCGCTCGAACTCGCGGAACGCCAGCGGCCCGGTGATGTCGTTGGCGAAGCAGAAGTCCACGCGGGCATCTATCAGGTCTCCGGGACGGACGCGCTCCACCCCTGCATGGGCTGCCAGGATCTTCTCGGTAAGGGTCATGCCCATGCCGGATCACCTGCACGCGCCGCGTCGCGGGCCGCCAGAAGCCGGTTCACGGCATCCAGGTATGCCCGCACGCTTCCCTCCAGCACGTCGGTGCTGCTTGCCCGGCCCACTACCATAGTCTCGCCTTCCCGAACGCGCGCGGTCACTTCTCCCAGCGCGTCCGTACCCCCGGTCACGGCCCGGATTCCGTAGCCCACAAGCTGCGCCTGCAACCCGGTCATGGCTGCCACCGCGGCGCACAGTGCGTCTACAGGACCATCGCCCGAGGCCGACGCGGTCGTGGAGCCGCCGTCGCTGTTGAGCGTTACCGTGGCGGCCGGCGGCACGCCGGTTCCCGTGATCACGTGAAACGACTGCAGGGTGTAACGAGCCGGCGCGGCGCGGACCTCTTCGTCAACCAGGGCAAGGATGTCCTCGATTGCCACCTGCTTCTTCCTGTCGGCCAGATCCTTGAAGCGCGCGAACGTGCGACCCAGGGTGGGCTCGTCGAGCCGCACCCCCTGATCCTCCAGCGCCTTGCGGAAGGCATGACGGCCCGAGTGCTTGCCCAACACCAACCGGTTCTTCGGCAGCCCGACGTCCTCGGGGCGCATGATCTCGTATGTCGTCCGGTTGACCAGCACGCCGTGCTGGTGGATGCCTGCCTCGTGGGCAAAGGCGTTCTCTCCCACGACGGCCTTGTTGGGTTGCACCGCCACGCCGGTGACGGCGGTCAGCAGGCGGCTCGTGCGGTACAACCGGGTGGTGTCAATGCAGGTGTGGGCGCCGTAGGCGTCGCGCCGGGTGCGCAGCGCCATGACGATCTCCTCCAGGGCGGCGTTGCCCGCGCGCTCGCCGATTCCGTTGATCGTGCACTCGACCTGCCGGGCGCCCGCGGCCACCGCGGCCAGCGAGTTGGCAACCGCCAGACCCAGGTCGTCGTGACAGTGAACACTCCAGGTGACGCGGTCGCTGTTCGCCACCTGCTCCCGCAGCGCCTTGATCAGCGCGGCGTACTCGTGGGGGGTGGTGTACCCGACGGTGTCCGGAACGTTGATCACCGTGGCCCCGGCCCGGATGACCGCGTCGAAGACACGGCACAGAAAATCGACCTCGGAGCGGCTGGCATCCTCGGCCGAAAACTCGACGTCGTCGGTGAAGCGCCGCGCCAGCCGCACCGCACCTGTGGCGGCCTCGACGACCTCGTCGGGCGTCAGCCGCAACTTGTGCGCCATGTGGATGGGCGAGGTGGCGATGAAGACGTGAACCCGCGGCCTGGCCGCCCGGCGCAGCGCCTCAACCGCCGCTTCCACGTCCCGAGGATTGGCGCGGGCCAAAGCGGCGACGGTGCAGCCACGCACCTCCCCGGCCACGGTTCGAACGGCGTCCGAGTCGCCGGGCGACGCCACCGGGAATCCTGCCTCGATGACGTCTACGCGCAGTGCCTCCAACTGCCGGGCCAGCTCCAGCTTCTCGGCCGGCGTCATGGAGAAGCCCGGCGACTGCTCGCCGTCACGCAGCGTGGTGTCGAAGATGCGAACAACGTCGTCCATCAGGAACCTCCCGGCGCGAGCCAGGACATCATCGCCCGCAGCCGTCTCCCCACATCCTCGATCGGGTGCTCCCTCCCCTGACGGGCCAGGGCCGTGAACAGCGGCCTGCCTGCCTGGTTCTCCAAAATCCACTCCCGGGCAAACGCGCCGGATTGAACCTCCGCTAGGATCTTCCGCATCTCGGCGCGCACCGCCTCGGAGATCACACGAGGGCCGCGCGTGTAGTCGCCAAACTCGGCCGTGTTGCTGACCGAGTGGCGCATCCGCCCCATCCCACCCTCGTACATGAGGTCCACTATGAGCTTGAGCTCGTGCAGGCACTCGAAGTAGGCGATCTCGGGCTGGTACCCGGCGTCGACCAGGATCTCGTAGCCGGCCGCGACCAGCGAGGTCACCCCTCCGCAGAGCACGGCCTGCTCGCCGAACAGATCGGTCTCTGTCTCCTCCTTGAAGGTGGTTTCCACCACACCGGCCCGCAGGCTACCGATCCCGGCGGCGTAGGCCAGCGCCAGCGCCTTGGCACCGCCGGTGGCATCCTGGTGGATGGCCAGCAGCGCCGGTACTCCGCGCCCTTCGGTGAAGACGCGCCGCAGCAGGTGCCCCGGGCTCTTGGGAGCGATCATGAAGACATCCACATCGGCCGGCGGAACGATCTGCCCGAAGTGGATGTTGAACCCGTGAGAGAAGGCCAGGGCCTTCCCCGGCCGAAGTGCAGGTGCAATCGCCTCCCGGTAGGCGGCGGACTGCAGTTCATCCGGGATCAACACCTGCACCACGTCGCCCTCCGCTGCCGCCTCGGCGGTGGGCCTCACGGTGAAACCGTCGGAGCTGGCCCCCTCCCACGAGGGGCTTCCCGAACGCAACCCCACGACCACCCCGACCCCGGAGTCGCGCAGGTTCTGGGCCTGCGCGTGGCCCTGGCTGCCGTAACCCAGGACCGCCACCGTCTTGCCCTCAAGCGGCCGGAGGTCGCCGTCGCGTTCGGTGTACACTGTGGCCATCGCTCTTCTCCCTCCCCGGTACCCCGGACCGCGGCTGTCGCGCGGTCCGAATACATCAGGTATTCTGTGGGCCCCTCACGAGCGTAACCTGACCGGTGCGGGCCATCTCACGGATGCCGTGCCTGGTCAGAAGCGTCAGCATCGCATCCACCTTCTCGGTGCGGCCGGTGACCTCAATGGTCATGGTCCGGTCCGTCAGGTCAACGATGTTGGCCCGGAACACGCTGGCGATCTCCATGATCTCCATGCGGGTGCCCGAGGTGACATTGACCTTTATCAACGCCAGCTCCCGGTCCACTGAGGGCGTGCCGTCAATGGCGGTCGCGCGCAGCACCTCGACCAGCTTGCGCAGTTGCTTGGCAAACAACTCCGTGCGTTCGGGAGCCGTGTCAACCACGATCGTCATGCGTGAGGTCGAGGGGTCCTCGGTGGGCCCGACCGACAGGCTGTGGATGTTGATCCCACGCCTCCGGATCAGGCCTGCGACGCGCACCAGCACGCCGGGCGCGTTCCTGACCAGTACGGAGATCGTTGCGGAGTGAGGCTCACTCATCGAGGATCATCTCCGCAACCGACTGCCCGGGAGGTATCATCGGCAGGACGTTCTCGTCCGGGTCGCAGATCACGTCTACCACGCACGGAACGCCCTCGGTCTCGAGGGCAGCGCGTAGGGCTCCCTCAACCTGCTCGGGACGCTCGACCCGAATCCCGCGCGCGCCGAAGGCCTCTGCCACCCGGGCGAAGTCCGGGTTGCGCAGCAGGGAAGACGAGAAGCGCCCCCCGTAGAACATGGACTGCCACTGCCTCACCATTCCCAGCGCCCCGTTGTTGAGCACGATTATCGGCAGGCTCACTCCGTGCTCGACCGCGGTCGCCAAATCCTGCAGGGTCATCTGGAAGCCGCCGTCGCCCACAACGGCCACCACCGTCTCATCGGGGCAGGCAAACTTCGCGCCCATCGCCGCCGGGAAGCCGAAGCCCATCACGCCCAGGCCGCCCGAGGTGATGAAGTGCCTCGGCGCGCGCGGGCGGTACCACTGCGCCATCCACATCTGGTGCTGCCCGACGTCGGTGACCGCAACCGCGCGGCCGCCAGTAACCTTGTTGAGTTGATCGCACACGTACTGGGCGCTGATCCGGTGGTCGTTCTGGTGGTACCGAAACGGGTGGCGCTCGCGCCATTCCGTGATCTGCTTCCACCAGGATTCGATCTTGGGAGCCCGGGCCTGTGCCGCCATCACGGCCAGCACCCGCTTCGCATCGCCCACGATGGGGATGTGAGCCGGCTTGTTCTTGCCGATCTCCGCCGGGTCAACGTCCACATGGATGATCCGCGCGCGGGGCGCGAAGTCCTTGACCCTGCCGGTGACCCGGTCGTCGAACCGGGCGCCCACCACCAGGAGCACGTCCGCGCCGTTGACCGCCCAGTTCGCGTAGGCGCTGCCGTGCATGCCCAGCATCCCCAGGCACCGCGGGTGAAGTTCATCCAGCGCACCCTTGCCCATCAACGTCAGCACCACCGGGATCCCGGTGCCGTCCACCAGCGCCGTCAGTTCAGGGCCTGCGTTGGAACCGATGACCCCGCCTCCGGCGTAGATGACCGGACGCTCGGCCTCTGCCAGCGCCTTCACCGCTGCCGCGATCTGATTAGGAGCGCCGTCCAGGACGGGCCTGTAGCCGGGAATCGTCACCTCGTCGGTGAACTCCGGCACGCACATCTCCTGTGCTACGTCCCGGGGGATGTCCACGAGCACCGGACCCGGCCGCCCGGTCCTCGCCAGGTAGAACGCCTGGTGGACGGCCTGGGGGATCTCGGCGGCGCTCATCACGAGCGAGTTGAACTTGGTGATCGGCATGGTGATGCCGGTTACGTCCGCCTCTTGAAACGCATCATTGCCGATAACCTCTCGGGGAACCTGTCCCGTGATCGCCACGATCGGCACCGAGTCCATGATGGCGTCGGCGATGCCGGTAACCAGGTTCGTGGCTCCGGGTCCCGAGGTCGCGGTGCAGACTCCCACGCGACCCGACGCCCTGGCGTAGCCGACCGCGGCGTGGACGGCTACCTGTTCATGGCGGACCAGGATGTGCCGCAGCGGGCCCGCATCGTAGAGCGCGTCGTAGATCGGAAGCGAGGCGCCGCCCGGTACGCCGAAGATAATCTGTACCCCTTCGCGGCGAAGGGTCTCAACCAGCGCCTGCGCCCCGTTTACCCGTCCGGCACGCGGTGTCGCTCGGGGTTTCAGCGGTACCGCCCGTGGCTTCAATGGAACCGTTGCCTGCCGCGCCATGCCATCCCCTCCCCAGTCCTGCCGATCCGGCGTCCCATCCCTCTCGTCCGGGATGAAAACACAGCGCGGGAGACATCCTAAGGGCGGATGCTCCCGCGGTACCACCTTAGTTCCCCGCCGGCGCATCGCCGGGGGGCCCTCTGTCCCGTATCGTGGGCGGACGGCGGATCCTACTCCATTTCAGATCCGCGGCTCAGGGACGAGATTCGGCGGGTACGAAGACCGGCTCACACCAGGTCCGGCTCGCTCTTCTCCGCGAAACCGCCTACTGCTTCCCCTCATCGCGCGCTACATGGATACAACAAAGCCCAAGCGATAGGTACCGGTGAGGAACCTATCCCTCAGGCTTCTATCCTGAAGGTGTAACGGCGTTTTGCCGTCTGCGCCGCTTGGACCAGACCGGGCCGAGTAGGACCGCGGAACCCTAGGCGCACTCCCTCGCGTGCGGCACGGCGGCCGAGTCCAACACCGTGCCGCAAGACTTAGGAGCCATACTAGACGGGAGGGTTGTTCTTGTCAAGAACTTGTGCGGCTGCGACAGCCTGCAGGGTGCCCTGCTGAACCTGGGTGAGGAGATGCACACGGTGCTGCTCCTTCTGGGTCAAGGTAATCGTCTCCCTAGTCATGCTCCCAGGGTGACAGATTCATTGGCCCGTTGGCGGGTGACAAAATCATTGACCTATTACAAAGTATCAAATGAGGGCTTGACTTTTCGTCCTGTCTGTAGAACTATGGGATTAGCTCATCCACCATGCGTGGAAGGAGTACTAGCGCCGCTGTTTGTTGGCGGCGCTAGCCTCTTTTGGGCATCTTCATACTCCTTCCGGAGTTTGGTCTTCCGGTGTTCTCTTTCGACAGGATAGGCAGTGAGAAGCAGAACATGGCTCCTGCGTGGAATGAGAACGACGACATAGCTGAAATCGCTCAAGGAGATGACAACTCTGACTTGATCACCTCGTCGGCCATGCCATGTCTTTATGCGTGTCAGGTCTGGAAAGACCTCAATGATCGGCCGGGGCCATCGGATTCGTTCACATCGCCGAAGTTCAGGTACTCGTTCCTCTTCAGAAGACCCCTCGCTTATGAGGTGCCAGAAGCAGAACTCCTTGCTGTCAAGCCTTGGATACTCCTTTATGCTCACCTGCTTTCCATCAAAAGCCGGTCGGGAGCGCACGAAATCCGCGCAGAAGTATTCGTAGATTGCCCAGAGGTATCGACTCCAGTCCCCCTCATGTTCCTCTAGTAGGATGAGATCAGGGAGCCATCCAGCGTTGACATCGTCGCTCACGCCTAGTCCCCCCGCGGTTGCCAGAGGAAGATGTTCACTTTCTCCTCCCGCAGCAGCGTCGTTCGGACCAGGCTGTATCTTGACTGGGCACGCATGCTATCCACAAGTGCCACCTTGCCAGGATTGGTGCTTAGACCCCGATTCGCATAGCTGATCACACCAGTAAGCAGATCGGCAAGCTGAAGGTGCTCAACTTCATGTGATCGCACTGTCTGTATTGAAGATATGACCTCTCGACTGAAGTCATACATGTTGTTGCACAGGACCTCGTGGAGCTTTGCGACCTTCGCCGCGCTGCGTGTGTCCTTTGTGTCAAGGAAGATGCGATAGTGGCCCTCTGGACTGAGCAACGCCTTCAGCAATTCGAAGAACATCTTGTAGTACCACGTATCATGGTCCTGACCAAAGTCACTGTGTCGCAGTCTTGACTTGTCCGAAACTACCAGGGCTCGGAAGTGGAGGTCGTCGTCATTGAAGAAGTAGTCAAGAATCTCTAGATAGAAGTTCTGTTTGGCTTTCGAGACCTTCGTCCATTTGATTTCAAACCGCCTATCAAGGCCATGCTTCACCTTAATCTCGCGCAGTCTACCGGCTATCCCCCTAACCTTCAGGAACGGACACCACAGGGCTCCCAAGACCATGATGGGCTGTCCATCATTCTCGAGGTGACAGCTCTCGTCGCAATAGATGTGGATTGTATCTTCAGGCTGTGTCTGGCTTCGCTGCTTCATACCGGGTGAGCTCCTGTGTGTGGGAACCATGAAAACACGGGCCTATTTCAGGTCCAAGTTCGGCGCTCGCCCCCAGCTACATCTTCTCACATGCGTGGCTCCTGTTCGGACCGATCGGAACGTGTCAACACCTCTGAGACAAGTTCCTTTGTGAATTAGGCTCCCCCGGTCGCCTCACCTCCTTCGTGGTCGTTGTGGATCTGCGGTCGGTTGATCCAGGCCGCCGTGGGAAGCGGCCACGGTAGACTGATCGCCATCGTAAGGCTCTCCTTCCTCGCCCTCGTGGGTCAGTAGTTTCGGCGGGGAAGTTGTCTCACCTCATGTTGACACGGAGGGGTTTCGCAGAACCACTGCGGCCGCGACTGAACCCGAAGAACCCTGGGCATAACCCGTGTGACAACGTTGCATCTGGAGACAAGATGACCTCAACCGTCCACGGATTGCTGATAAGCCTTATCGGCCTTGCTATAGGATGGGTCCTGGCTGTGCGGGCCCTCAGCCAGGCAGGACCCTGGGTAGCCCTTACCGCTGTGGCCTTCCTCGCCCTGATAGCCCTGGGTCTCATCCGCGCCGCACGAGTCTAGCCCCGCCCCCGTCCCAAGTGGCCTCCTTGCACAGAAGGAGGCCGGCCTGTCCGCTGTCGAACCTGTGTTCGTACCATGGTGATGGAATGACACTCGAGCAGATCCTGACCGCGCTGCACACCGAGCCTGCGTGGGCCCGGCACATCACCGCCTGGCACCAGGTCCCGGAGCGGCCGGGCCGGTACGAGCCGATCCCTGCCGATGTGGACGGCCGACTGGCTTCGGCGCTTCGGCACGCGGGCATCGAGCGGCTCTACACGCACCAGGCTCAGGCTTTCGAGATCGCCAGGTCGGGCCGGCACCTGGTGGTCGTCACGCCGACCGCGTCGGGCAAGACGCTCTGCTACAACCTGCCGGTCCTCAACACGTTGTTGGCGGCCCCCCAGACCCGTGCGCTCTACCTGTTTCCAACCAAGGCCCTCTCCATGGACCAGGTGGACGAGCTGCAGACGCTGGTCACCGCGCTGGAGGCGGACATCAAGGCCTCCACCTACGATGGTGATACGCCCGGCGCGGCACGGCGGGTAATCAGGACCGCCGGTCACGTTGTGGTCACAAACCCCGACATGCTGCACGCGGCGATCCTGCCGCACCACACGAAGTGGCTGCGGCTGTTCGAGAACCTCCGCTACGTCGTTGTTGACGAGCTGCACACCTACCGCGGGGTGTTCGGCAGCCACGTTGCCAACGTGCTCCGGCGGCTGCGGCGCATCTGCCGCTTCTACGGCAGCACACCCCAGGTGATCTTCACCTCGGCCACGATCGGCAACCCGAAGGAACTTGCCGAACGCCTGCTGGAGGAAGAGGTTACGCTGGTGGACGACAATGGCGCGCCCTCAGGCCCAAAGGTCATCGCGTTCTACAATCCGCCGGTGATCAATCGTGAGTTGGGCATCCGCCGGGACGCGCTCTCCGAGGCCGGCAGGATGGCCGGTGAGTTCATCCGCAACCGGATCCCGCTGATCGCGTTCGCGCGCAGCCGCCGTGCCTGTGAGCTCCTGACCACCCGGTTTCAGGCGGTCGCATCCGGCCATCAGATCCCCCCGGAACGCATCGCCGGCTACCGCGCGGGCTACCTGCCGTCCGAGCGGCGGGCCATCGAGAAGGGGCTCAGGGACGGAAGCGTGCTGGCCGTCGCCGCCACCAATGCGCTGGAGCTCGGTATTGACATCGGCCGTCTGCAGGCGGCGCTGCTGGTCGGGTATCCCGGCACGGTGGCCTCAACCTGGCAGCAGGCGGGACGCGCAGGCCGCACGCAGGACCTGTCCGCGGCGATCCTGATCGCCACCAGCGACCCGCTCGATCAGTACATTGTGCGGCATCCCGAGTACTTCTTCGGGCAGTCGCCGGAGGCCGGACTGGTCAACCCCGACAACCTCTACATCCTGACCAGCCACGTGCGCTGTGCGGCGTTCGAGCTGCCTATCGAGAGCGGCGAGCGGTTCGGACCCAGCACCCTGCCCGAGGTCCTGGACTACCTGCAGTCGCAGCGAATCGTGCACCGGGAAGATGACCGCTGGCACTACGTGGCCGACGCGTATCCGGCCCAAGACGTCTCGCTGCGCAGCGCCTCCACCGAGAACGTGGTGATCATTGACACCACGGATCCCGCGCCCCGGGTCGTGGGCGAGGTGGACCTGGCCAGCGCTCCCGGACTCGTGCACGAGGACGCGATCTACCTGCACCTGGGCCAGCAGTACCACGTGGACCGGCTCGAGTGGGAAGAACGAAAGGCATACGTCCACCGCGTAGACGTGGACTACTACACCACCGCCCAGATCGCGGTTGACATCCGGGTGCTGACGGAGTTCGCCCCGGGCGCGGCTGAGGGGCGCGCGGCGGCTCCAGGCCGCCCCCATACCGGGATGGTCCGCGGCGGACCGGCCCACGGTGAGGTTGTGGTCACCTACCGGCCGACGATCTTCAAGAAGCTGACGCTCGAGGGGCACGAGAACGTGGGCTGGGGCCCGATCCACCTGAGCGAATCCACGCTGCACACCACGGCCTACTGGCTGGCGCTCCCCGAACTACCGGTGCCCCAGCACGAACTGCAGGGGCTGTTGATAGGGCTCTCTCATTCCCTGGCGCACGTCGCCGCGCTGTTTCTGATGTGCGATCCGCGCGACCTCGGTCGCACCTACGAGGTACATTCGCCGCACACCGACCGGCCGACGGTCTTCCTCTATGACGCCTTCCCGGGCGGGGTCGGCTTCGCGGAGCGGCTGTACCGGATGCACCACCAGGTGCTATCTGCCGCCCGCGATCTGATCGCGGCGTGCCCGTGCGACTCCGGCTGCCCATCGTGCGTCGGGCCGGTACTGGAGGTCGGGGGCACCGGCAAGGCCCTCGCGCTGGAGATCCTCGATGCCCGGCTCATCCCAGACGCTCGCCGATAGGCTGGCAATGCTGGGGACCGCCGTCCGAGCGCCCGCGGCGCGGACGGCCGGGTGGGACGGACCGGCCTTCGAGGTACGCCGCAACAGGCGCGACGCCGGCGAGTTCTTCGGCCGGGAGCAGCCGCATCCGGCGGATGCGAGCGCCCTGTTTCTCGACACCGAGACCACGGGCCTTGCGGGTGGTACCGGCACCACGCCGTTTCTGGTGGGCCTGGCCTTCCTTGCGGACGGCGAGGTGGTCACCGAGCAGTATTTCCTGCGCCGCCTCTCCGGCGAGGCTGCCATGCTGGACGCGTTGCGCGAGCGCCTGGTCGCGGTGGAGACGCTCGTTACGTTCAACGGCCGGAGGTTCGACTGGCCGATCCTGGAGGCGCGGGGGATCATCAACCGGACGCCGCTGGAGGCTCCTCCCGAGCACCACGACCTGATCGGCGCGGCGCGGCGGTTGTGGTACAGGCCGCTGGGTACCTACCGGCTCTCGGTGATCGAGCGGCAAGTACTCGGCATTGACCGCACCGATGATGTTGACGCGGCCCAGATCCCAGGTCTCTACCTCGACTACCTGCGCACCGGGGATGCCGCGTCGCTGGAACCGGTCTTCGAGCACAACCGCCACGACGTCCTCAGCCTGCTACACCTGCGCCGGAAGGTGCGCCGGTGGGTAGAGGACGGCGTGGATCCGCCACAACCGGTGGACTGGGAGGGCCTGGGCGTGCTGCGGCTGCGGGCGGCCGCGGCGGCGCTCGACGGCGACACGATCGGCCGCGCCCTGATCGGGAACGCGGAGACCGCGCTGCGCCGGGCGCTGGAGGCCGAGGACGACCCCGCCTCGCGCTGGCGCATCGCCTCGCGGCTGGCCCGGCTGTTGCGCCGCGCAGCACGCTGGGAGGAACTGCTGGCGCTGTGGGAACATGCCGCCGGCGTTCGCGGGTCCTGGCGCGTGCGGACCCTTATCGAGGTCGCTAAGGTGCAGCAGCGGAGGCTGAAGCAACCGGCCCATGCCGCCGCCGCGCTTGAGGAAGCCGCGACCGTGGCCGAATGGCTGGCGGCCACCGGCAACCCGATCGCAACCGCTCTGGAGGACCAGGTGCGGGCGCGTCTGGTGCGACTACAACAGGGAGCGGCCCGCCCGGCCGCCCTGCGCCGGGGCCGTTAGTCCTCCATACCGGCCAGCGCCTCGACGAACCTGGCAATTCCGGAATGATCGAGATCCTGGTGCCCCTGCGCCACGAGCGATCCCAGAACCTCGTGCACCAGAGCGGTCGCGAGAAGGGGCACACCGTAGGCCTTGCCCGAGGCCATCGCGATCCCCAGATCCTTCTGATGGAGTTTGATGCGGAAGCCCGGCGCGAAGTTGCGATCGATGATGCGCTGGCCGTGGAGGTCGAGGATCCGGCTCTGTGCGAATCCTCCCAACAGCGCCTGGCGAACCTTTGCTACGTCCACACCGGCCTTGCGGGCCAGCGTGAGCGCCTCGGCAACCGCCATTATCGTGATGCCGACGACGATCTGGTTGCAGGTCTTGGTGACCTGGCCGGAGCCGGGCTCTTCACCGATGTGCACGATGTTCTTGCCCATGACTTGGAAGACGGGCAGCACCCGCTCGAATGTGGCGCTGGGCCCTCCCACCATGATGGAGAGCGTCGCCTCGACGGCTCCCTTCTGCCCGCCGCTGACCGGCGCGTCGAGCGCGGTCACGCCCTTTGCAGCCAGGGCCTGAGCCACCTCGCGGCTGGCAAGAGGGGAGATGGTGCTCATGTCCACAACGGCCTGGCCCGCGCGCACGCCCTCAATCACCCCGTCAGGCCCGAGGATGACCTGGCGCACCTCCGGGGAGTCGGGCAGCATCGTGATGACTATGTCGCTCTGCTCTGCCACCGCCCGTGATGATCCCCCGTCGGTGGCCCCTGCCGCCACCAGCTCGTCTACCGCCGTGCGCGCGAGGTCGTGGACGACCACGGGATACCCGGCCCCCAGCAGGTGGAGTGACATCGGCTTGCCCATGATCCCCAGCCCAATGAAACCAATCCGGTCTGCCATTGTGTTGCCTCCCTCTTGGATCCCGCTCTAGGAGCGCGTGTAGCCCAGCGCCTCAATCCAGCCGAACGACTCATCGGTGGTGCCGGCCGGGCGGTACTCCAGCCCGACGTCGCCCGCATAGTCGGTGCGGTCGAGGACGCGGAAGAGGTAGCCGAAGTTAATCTCTCCTGTACCTGGCTGGTTGCGGTCAGGGGAATCGGCGACCTGGATGTGGCCGATCCGGCCGATGTTGTTCCGGAGCGTATGGGCCAGGTTGCCCTCCATGCGCTGCACGTGGTAGACATCGAACTGCACCTTGAGGTTGGCGGCGCCGACCGCTTCCTGAAGCTGGAACGCCTCGGAGGTCGTGCGCAGGAAGAACCCGGGGATGTCAAAGGTGTTAACCGGCTCGGCCAGGAGGACCAGCCCTACCTCCTCGAAGGCCGCGGCCGCGCTCTTGAGGTTGTCAACCAGGCACGCCCACTGCTCGGCCAGCGGTACGCTCTCCATCTGCTTCCCTACAAGGCAGTTGACGCGCGGGCAACCCAGGCGGCGGGCGACCTCAACGGCCAGGCGAACGCCTTCCCTAAACTCGCCGCGCCGTCCCGGGTCCACCGCGATGCCGCGCTCGCCGGCGGCCCAGTCCCCGGCAGGAAGGTTGAACAGCGCCTGTCGGAGCTTAAGTCGGCGCAACTCGCCGGCGATGGCATCTATGTCCTCGGCATAGGGGAACATGTACTCGACCGCGCCGAATCCGGCGCGGGCAGCGGAATCGAAGCGGGCAATGAAGGGACGATCTGACCACAGGAACGTGAGGTTTGCGGCAAAACGCGGCATGGCGCCTCCCCGACGGTGGACTGTTACCCCCTCACAGTATACGGCCCTGTTCGCTCCCGGCAACTACATCCGTGACCTCGGCAGGGGAACGCACCCGCGCGCGAGAAGCGCAATGGTAATAGGGTTCACTAAGCAGGAGGGATGGAAATGTCAGCGGCAGTCTACGATATCGGCTCCTACGTCTTTTCGCCAGAGAAGTTCTTCCCCGCGAGCTTGTTCGACCGCATCACGGAGCTGCGGATCACCCGGCCCGGGATTGTGCAGCAGGAGGCCGAACGGCGGCTGAAGCGCGCGCAACTGACCACAGGCGGCCGGCTGGTCATCCTGGCGGCCGACCACCCGGCCCGCAACGTCGCCGGTGTCGGGGATGACCCAATCGCCATGGGCAACCGGTGGGCACTGCTGAGCAGGATCCTTCGGGTCCTGACCGCGCCTGACGCCGACGGCCTGATGGCCACCCCGGACATCATGGAAGAGCTGTTCATCGTCAACCACATGGTCAGGGAGATGGGCGGCCCCTCGTTCCTCGACAACAAAGTGCTGTTGGGCTGCATGAACCGGGGCGGGCTCGCCGGGGCGGCGTTTGAAATGGATGACCGAATGACCGCCTTCACGCCGGAGCGGATCGCGGAGTTGCGCCTCGACGGCGCCAAGCTGATGTTCCGCCTGGAACCCTCAGAGCCGGCCTCTGGATGGACGATTGACTACTGCGTGAAGGCACTCGACCGGCTGTACGACCTGAACATCCCGGCATTCCTGGAGTGCCTGGCCGTGCAGAAGAGCGAGGGCAAGTACAAGATGCTCAAGCTGGCGCCGGAGCTGGTCAAGGTCATAGGCGTCGCCTCGGGGCTGGGGAAGTCGTCGCTGGGAACATGGCTGAAGATCCCCTACTGCGAGCGCTACGAGCTTATCGCTCGGGCAACCACATGTCCCATCCTAATGCTGGGCGGCGAATCCAAGGGCGATCCTACCGGCATCTTCACCGAGTTCGCCTCGGGGATGCGCGCCGGCGCAACGATCCGCGGTGCGCTGGTGGGCCGCAACGTGACCTTCCCTGGATGCGACGATCCCCGGGCCGTGGCGCACGGGGTGGCAGGGATCGTGCACCGCGGATGGGACGCGGCGCAGGCGACCTCCGCCATGCCCGCGGCACGCGATCGCGATGCCGACTTCTTCACGCGGCTGATGGGTCAGGCGAGGTAGCAGCCATGGAACTCCTGCGTGGAAACCTGGTTGTCGGGCAGTCCGGAGGCCCCACCGCGGTCATCAACAGCAGCCTCTCCGGAGTGGTCCTCGAGGCGCTGGAGCACGACGCGATCGAGGAGATCTATGGGATGGTGCACGGCGTCGAGGGGCTCCTGGGGGAGGAGTTGATCGACCTGGGACGCCAGAGCGCCGCCACGATTGCCGGGCTGCGCTCCACCCCCTCGGCGGCGCTGGGATCGTGCCGGCACAAGCTGCGCGACGCCGACTACGAGAAGCTCCTGCGGGTGCTGGAAGCCCACGGGGTTCGTTACTTCGTCTACATCGGCGGCAACGACTCAGCCGATACCGCCTGGCGCCTGGGACGCCTTGCGGCCGACCGGGGGTACGAGCTGCGCGTGATGAGCGTCCCCAAGACGATTGACAACGACCTGGTCGAGACCGACCACTGCCCTGGTTACGGCAGCGTCGCCCGCTGGCTGGCCACAGCCGTCCGCGACGCCGGGCTTGACACCGAGGCGATCGGCGTCGTTGACACAATCAAGGTCGTCGAGACGATGGGCCGCAACACCGGCTGGATCACCGCTGCCACCGCACTGGCGCGTGACCACACCGATGCCGCGCCTCACCTGATCTACCTGCCGGAGCGGCCGTTCGTGCGCGACCGTTTCCTCTCCGACGTGGACCGCGTCTACAAGAAGCTCGGCCACGCGGTCATCACCGTCTGTGAGGGGCTGAAGGACGAGCGGGGCGAGTATCTCTCGGCCAGCGGCAAGACGGTGGACGTGGACCGTTTTGGTCACAAGCAGCTCGGCGGCGCCGCGGCCGTGCTCTGCGACATCGTTGCCGAAGGGCTCGGCATCAAGGCGAGGTGGGACAAACCCGGAACGATCCAGCGGGTGTCAATGCTGGCCGCATCGCCCGTTGATCTCGAGGAAGCGTATCAGGTGGGCCGCGCCGCGGTCCGCCACGCGGTCGAGGGTCAGGATGGCGCGATGGTCACGCTGGTGCGTGAGTCGTCCGAGCCCTACCGGTGGACCACCGGACTGGCGCCGCTCGAGCGCGTCGCCAACGCCGAGAGGAAGGTCCCGGACGAGTTCATAGCGCCGGAGGGCAACGACGTCACCGAAGCGTTCCTGGCTTACGCCAGACCGCTAATCGGTCCTGCGCTGCCGCCGTACGCGCGGCTGGACATGGCGCGCGTGCCCCCGCGCACCGGCGCCTAGGCGCCCGGCGGCAGCAGGTAGAGGGCCGTTGGCGAGAACAGCAGCCTGACTTCCGTTCCCATCCGGTATATCCGGTCCACGCTGCGCGGGTCGGCCACGCTGACTTCCCCGGCCTCGGTTTCGATGAGGTAGTCGGCGTAGGTGCCCATGAAGAACGCGGTCTGCACGCGCCCGGGAAGGCCCTCTCCCCCGACCTCGACCTGAACGGACTCCGGCCGCACCATGAGCGTGGCCGCGCCCGGGGTCATGCCGGGCTGCCGGTAGGAAAACCGGTAGCTGCCCACCCGCACGGTCCCGTCCTCGACAAATGCGGGCAGCAGGTTCGCCTCCCCGATGAAGTCCGCCACAAACCGAGAGGCCGGCCGCCGGTACAGGTCGGTCGGCGTGCCGATCTGCTCGATCCGTCCCTGGTTCATGACCACCACGATGTCGGAGATCGCCAGGGCCTCCGACTGATCGTGCGTAACGTAGATGCTGGTAATCCCGAGGTCTTGCTGCAACATGCGGATGTCGGCGCGGACGCGCTTGCGGAGCTTGGCGTCCAGGTTGGAGAGCGGCTCGTCGAAGAGCAGCACCTTGGGCTGCATCACGAGCGCTCGGGCCAATGCCACACGCTGCTGCTGGCCGCCGGAGAGCTGGGCCGGCGCACGGCGCTCCAGGCCCGGCAGGCCGACCAGACTCATCGCCTCGCCGACGCGGTGGCGGATCTCCTCTTGGGGCCGGCGCATCACCCGAAGGCCGTACGCTATGTTCTCGAAGACAGTGAGGTGAGGGAAGAGGGCGTAGGCCTGAAACACCATCGTCACGCTGCGGTTGGCAGCAGGCAGCGGGGTCACGTCCTCGTTGCCGATGTAGACCCGCCCATCGGTCGGCCACTCCAGACCGGCGATCATACGTAGGGCCGTCGTCTTCCCGCAGCCCGATGGGCCCAGCAGCGTCACCAGATTACCGGCCGGGACTTCCAGCGTCACGTCGTCCACGGCCATGACGGTTCCAAAACGCTTGGTGACGTGGTCGAAACGGACCGGGGAGGCTTCCTGATGCAGAACCTGCTTGAGTTGCGTGGCTGGAACCGCCATCTCCGTCTACACCTCAGCTTCCTAGGGCTTGGCCTGCGCTCCGCGCCCGGCTCGCACGTCCAGTCTGGTCGTCAGCGTGTAGAGCGCCATGATCACAAGAGCCATGAAGATCACCAGGACCGAAGACAGCGCCGCGGCCCTGCCCATGCTGCCGTGCTCAACGTATGACAGGATGAGGGCCGTGCTCAGGTTCACCCTGGGGGTCACCAGGAAGATCACCTGGCTGACGGCCGTCATCGCCCGGACGAACGCGAAGACAAGCCCGGACAGCAGCGCCGCCTGAACTAGCGGGGCGACCACGCGCCGCAGCGTCGTCAGCGAACCGGCCCGCAGCATCGTAGAGCACTCCTCCAGCGAGCGGTCTATCTGGTGGATCGCCGCCACCCCGGAGCGGATCGCCACCGGCATGTTCCGGAAGACGAAGGCCATGATGATGATCAGCTCGGTCCCAGTGAGCAGGAGCGTGCCCTGGTTGAATGCCAGGATGTAGCCGATCCCCATCACGGTGCCGGGCACCGCGAACGAGAGCATCGCGGAAAACTCCAGCGCCTGCCGGCCCGGGAACGAGTAGCGCGTGACCAGGTAGCCGATAAGGAACCCCAGCACGGTGGAAGGCAGCGCGGCGATGAGCGACAGTGAGGCCGTGGTCCGGAAGACGTGCCAGCCCGATGGGGACAACCCCTTCACGTGCGCGAGCGTGAAGGTGTAGTCGAACCCCCAGAGCTTGGTCACGCTGCCGACAAATATCGAGCCGTAGAGCAGCACGATCAGCAGCACCCAGACCAGGAACACGCCGGTGACGGCGTAGTCAAGGGCCGGGGGCAGCTTGCGCGGCGTGGCATGGGTGGGCCGGCCTGTGACCGTCACGTAGAACCGCTCGCCCACCCAGTACCTCTGAACAAGGAAGATCGTCAGCGTCATGCTGAGCAGCACTACCCCGAAAACAGCGGCCTCATTGGGGTTGTAGCGGCCGATGATGGCGTAGAACACCTCTGTCGCCAGATAGGGCTTGCCGCCACCGATCACGACGGGGTTGCCGAAGTCGGCCAGGCTTTCGATCACCGTCAGCAGAAAGGCGTTGGCGATGCCGGGCCGCGCCAGCGGCCAGATGACCGTCCGCAGCGTGTACCAGTTGGAGGCCCCAAGGGTCTCGGAGGCCTCTTCGAGAGCGACGTCCATGGCACGCACAACGCCCTGTAGCAGAAGGAAGGCGATCGGCGTGTATGCCAGGATCTGGGCGATTGACAACCCCAGCAGCCCGGAGAAAACGGTGGTTGACATCCCGAGAACGGAGTGCGTGATGAACCCCTGCCGGCCGAACAGGTAGATCATGGCCAGACCCAGGACGAATGGCGGGGTTATCATCGGCAGGATCGAGATCGGCCCTAGCAGCCGGCGCGTGGGGAGCTGGGACCGCTCGGCCAGCAATGCGAACAGAAACCCCAATCCGGTGGAGGCGATGCCCACGACCAGAGCCAGCAGAACGCTGTTGCGCACCGCCCCGAAACCGAGGTAGAGCGCGCCCATTAGCAGGCCCACAATTCCGCTTCCCGCCGCCCACAGAACCACTGGGCGGAGCTTCCGGACAAGCACCGCAGCGACCAGCCCGGCGACGGCGGCGACAACCGCTCCGAACGTCACGGCTATGCGCATCTCGTCCCGGGGCGTGTACGGGTTGTTGATCATCAGGAAGTTCGGCGATTGGAATACCGTGCCGAACACCTCGAGGGTCAACCGCCCCTTGACGACCACGCTCGCCTGGAGCACCATCCACAGCGGGTACAAGATGAAGAGGACAACGAACACGGCGACCCAGACTATGCTCGCAGCGATGAATGCGTCGGCGCGCAGGTAGCCGCTAAGCGACAGCCCGGTTCCAACCAGCGAGAGAAAGCAGAGGAACATGACCACGGGCGCCGGACCCATCGGTTGGCCGCGACCGCCGAGGGCAAGCACAACTAGAATGGACCCTACCGCAGCTGTGACAAGCGCCAGGTGACCGCGGCGGTACAGCGGCAGCCTCAGCATGCCCAGGACGGCGGAAAGGAGCGCGCAGGCCAGGGCCGCGGCCACGGTCGGCTCGGAGCCGAGCAGCTCGATCCCGGTCGTGCCCGCGACGAAGCTGGCAAGGTCCCGGCCGGTCCTGAACCAGGGGAGCAGCAGCCCGCCGGCTAGTGCCAGCCCGCCCCAGGCCAGAAGCGTCATGCTCGGCGCGTACAAGGGACGGGTGATTGCGACCGTGGAACTGGTCATCAAGCCTCCTCTGTGGAAAAGGCGCGCGGACGCTGCTGTCGGGATGGCAGGTGGGTGGGGGAAGAATCCACCCACCTGCGGGGCACAACCTACGGCCTACTTGGGCAGCGGGAAAACCTCCTTCAGCCAGCGCTCAAGCAGCTTGTCCCGCACGTCGGCCTTGCCGAACCGGACGAAGTCGTACTTGATGACGTTGAAGTCCTGGAAGCGCGGTGAAACCTTGGGTACCGTTGACTTCGCGTTTGACGGGAGCTGGAAGGACTCGCCAAACTCGCTTGCCAGCTTCTGGGCATCGGGTGACAGCGCCCACTCGATGAACGCAATGCCGTTGGCGCGGTTGGGCGCACCCTTTATCAGACTGATCCCACCGATCTCGTAGCCGGTCCCGTCGCGGGCCGACCCGTAGGTGATCGGGAACCCGCGCAGGATCTGCACGACCGAGTCGTGGTTGAACGTAATACCTATCGCCACCTCACCCCGGCCGGTCAGGACCCCGGGCGCCGCCCCTGCCCTTGTGTACTCCGTAACGTTGGGGTGGATCCGCTTCAGCACATCGAACGCCTCGCGCTCACCGTATAGTTGAACCATCGTCGCCACCATGGTGTAGCCCGTGCCCGATGTGGTCGGGTTGGGGTAGGCCACCAGCCCCTTGTAGCGCCGGTCGGCCAGATCCTTCCATGTGCGGGGCTCGGGCAGGTTCTTCTCGCGGAGCAGCTTCGGGTTCAGCGCCCAGCCGAGAACGCCCGCGTACAGGGGGATGTACTTGCCCCCTACCGCGTCGCGCAGCTCGGGCCGCAGGTCGTCCCAGTTGCGCGGCCGGAAGAACTCGGTCAGTCCCTCCTCGTTGGCGACGAAGTGCGGATCGCCGGTGCCCCCGAACCACACGTCGAAACTGGGGTTCGCCTTCTCGGCGCGCAGGCGGGTCAGAGCCTCACCGGAGCTCATCCGCACGAAGTCGAGCGTGATCCCAGTGGCCCGCGGGAACTGGGCCTTGAGGGCGTCGCACCACTCGACGGCCGGGCTGCACAGCACAGTAACCCGACCGGCGGCCGGCCCGGCGTGGGCGATGCCCAGCGTTGCCAGAAGCATAACCATGCCTAGCGTCAGCAAGCGTCTCACCGTACCACCTCCCAACAAGAAGTCATTGCTGGCACTTCCCCTTCTGCAATGCTGACTACCACCAGAGAATACGGCTTTTCCACCTCACTAGTTCTTCGCCTCTTGCGGGGTTTCCCCCCGCCGGACGGACACCAAGGGCCGCAGCGCCCGCACCGTCTGCCGGGCGGCCTCCTCGGGGTCCGGCCTGGGCAGAATCTCCGCCGAGAGGAACCTCGCGTAGCCGCACCGCCCCAGCGTGTCAACGATGGCCGCGAAGTCGAGGTGCCCAAACCCCGGCGCCCAGCGGTTGCTGTCGGCGACGTGCACGTGCCACAGCCGCGCCCCAGCGGCAACCAGGGCGCCCTCGATCGTGACTTCCTCGATGTTCATGTGGAAGGTATCGGCCAGCACCCCCAGGTGTAAGGCGCCGGACGCGCCGATCACCTCAAGGGCTTCCTCCACGGTCACCAGGAAGTCGGTCTCGTAGCGGTTGATCGGCTCAATAACCAGGCGGACGCCGGCGGAGGCCGCCGCATCCAGGACCGGGCCGATACCCTCAAGGAACCGGGCAGTCGTCGCCGCATGCCCACCCTCGGCCCGCCCACGGATGAGCCCGATGATGACCAGGCTATCCAGCCGGGCCGCCAGACGCACGTGTCCCATCAGGCGGGCCGTGGCAGCCCGGCGTACCGCGGCGTCCAGGCTGGACAGACTCAACCCGTCCCGCAGAAACGCCTGACCGGTCCCTATGGCCGGCACCACCAGGTTCGCGTCGCGCACCACGGCCTCAAGTCGCCCCACATCGAGCACCGCGGTATCGCGAATCGCCAGTTCCGCGCCGTCGAATCCAAGGGCGGCCAGGCGGGCCACGCCTGCCTCCCAGCCGCCCCGGATCGCCACGGCGTCGAAAGCGGTCTCCTCGACGGAGATGACGAGACTGAGTTTCACGCGCCCGTGCCCACGGTCGCCGGCATTCGCGTTGCGCTCCTTATGGCGGGTACGCAAGCGAGTAGATGCTCTTGCCGCCCTTGGTCGGGCCCTTGAGCACGGCCTCGATCTCCTCCTTGTCCCGCTCGGTCACGTACTCTACCGGCGGCAGCACTCCGGGCGGGAAGGTCTTCAGGATGTCGGTGACCAGCTTCTCAAGGTAGTCGAGCAGCGCCTCGACGCCAGGCTGGGCCTTTTCCGCGGAGGCCAGAGTAGGCCTGCCGACCACACCCTCGGGGTATGCCTTGACTTCGATCGGGCCCGCGCCTATGTGTCCGTACCAGTTGATCGGGCGCCGCATCAAGTTCCCGGCCTTGTCCACGTGACCCTCCGGCAGGAAACCAAACGGCTTGTTGTCCACCGCCCACTCCTGCTTCATCAGTTCGGGGAACAGCGCCATGCACCACGAGGTCTCGACCTCGTCGGCGTGGATGAACTGGGTCTCGTACGGCCCGCCGTCCGCCTTGGTTTTGAAGTAGTCGGGAACGGCATGATACCAGTTCACGTTGACGATCAGCGCGGGCACGCGGTAGCGCTTGCCGAACTGATGGATGGCAACCGGGATCACAAACTCCTGACCGTGCCCGTTGAGCAGGATCTGCTTGCGGAACCCCATGTTCCAGAAGCCCGCGATCATCGAGCGCACGAAGCTGCAGAAGACGTCCTCTGGGATCACGACCGTCCCCGGCATCCCGAGGTGGTGATAGGGGTGCGATCCAAACCACAGCGGTTGGGAGACCGTGCAGCCGGTGCGCTCCGCTACCGCCTCGGCCATCCTGGCCACCAGGAAGATGTCCTCCCCGATCGGCGCGTTGGGCCCGTGTGCCTCCGTGGCGCCGAGCGGAACGATGAGCACATCGTTCTTCTCCAATCGCTCGTCAATGTCGCGCATCGTCATGTTCTGCACGTAGACGCCCGTGCGCCTATCCATGTGCCCGCCCGGAGGCGGGAGTTGCCACTTGCTCATGCCTGACCCTCCCCATCGTGAGTGACCTCGTGTTCGTAGAGCACGTGCATTCGTTCCGGTGCCAGCGTCAGGTAGACTTCGCCGCTCAGCAATTGCTCGCCGGGCGCGGCGTGGTCCACGATCCACTCCCTGCCAACTGCCTCAACCCAGTACCTCGCTAGCCCGCCCAGGAACGCCACGGTCTTCACCCTCCCTCGGAGGGCCGACAGGCCGGGTGCCGTGGGGAACGAGGCCGCCAACGACACGGTCTCTGGGCGCACGACCAGCAGCGCCGGACCAGGTTTCACGGCACTCTCGACGGGCAGGACGACCTCGTCCAGGCGAACTCGGCCGGGGGCGACCACCTGCACCGGCGCGAAGTTGGCCAGCCCCACGAAATCGGCCACGAACCGGTCGGCAGGCCGGTAGTAGATCTCCTGCGGCGCCCCAACCTGGACAATCCGGCCCTGGTTCATCACGGCGATGCGATCGGAGATGGAAAGGGCTTCCTCTTGGTCGTGGGTCACGTAGATCGTGGTCTTGCCCAGCGTCTGCTGAAGGCTGCGTATCTCAGTCCGCACTCGGACGCGCAGCTTGGCGTCCAGGTTGGAGAGCGGCTCGTCGAGCAGCAGCACCTCCGGCTCGACCACAAGTGCCCGCGCCAGTGCCACGCGCTGCTGCTGGCCTCCGGAGAGCTGGTGAGGGAACTTGGACTCCTGGCCCGCCAGCCCGACCAGGTCCAGCACGCCGCCGATCCGACGCCGGGCCTGGGTGGACTCGACGCGTCGCATGCGCAGGCCGTACCCGACGTTCTCCGCCACGGTCATGTGCGGGAACAGCGCGTACTCCTGAAAGACCATCGCGGTGTTGCGGCGGTGCGCGGGGATGTTGGTGACCGGGACGTCACGCACGTAGATCTCCCCGGCGTCGGGGTGGTAGAACCCGGCCACCATTCGAAGCGTGGTGGTCTTGCCGCAACCTGAGGGCCCCAGCAGCGTGGTGAAGTTCCCCTCGGGCACGTCCAGGGACACGCGGTCCACCGCCAGCGTCGTACCCAGGCGCTTGGTGACATTCACAAACCGTACGTGTGCCTCCGTCATGTCCCTCATCCCATTGGCGTCGAGCGCATCGTCCTGCCCACCACGGCCTGTGCCATGCCTACCGAGGCGAAGGTAATCAGCAGGAGCATGGTGGTCAGGGCCGCGGCGCCGCCCCAGATCCCGTTTCCGATCATGTTCAGAATGGCGAAGGTCGCCACGATGTTGCCCGGCGTGACCAGAAACACAACAATGCTGACGTTGGTCACCGACCGTATGAACGACACGGTGAACGCTCCCAGAAAGGCAGGCCGCAGCAGCGGCACGTAGATGTCCCAGAGGACGCGCATCCCGCTGGCCCCTAGATTCGTCGCCGCTTCCTCAATGGACCGCTCGACCTGCTTGAGCGTTGCCACCGCGGCCTGATATCCCATCGGAAGGTGCCAGAAGGCAAGGGCCAGCGCCAGGATCCAGGGGGTCCCGACCAGTTCGACCGGCGGGCGGTTGAAAGCCAGCACGAAGCCCACACCGATGAACACCCCGGGCAGAGCACCGGGCAGGACGGCCAGAAAGTCCAGCACGTGCCTCAGGGGCAGGCGGCGTGAGGTCAGGAACGCCACCGCGACGCCCACCACACCGGTGATGATGCCGGCCATCGCGCCGATCTTCACGCTCGCCCACAGGGTCGGAATCCGGTCCATCGCCAGGCGCCAGTGCGTCAGGGACAAGGTCCAGTCCCGGCCCCACACCGCGGTCAGCGACCCGGCCACGACCCCAAAGTACACCAACCCGACCATTAGGCTCATCAGGACACAGAACAGGAAGGTGCCCCATTTCAGCACGGGGTGGGTCGGCGGCCGCTCGACCCGAGACCCCCTCCCGGTCACCGTGGTGTAGACCCTGCGGCTCACCCAGTAACGCTCGAGCAGGAACAGGCAGGTCGTGGGGACGATCAACATTGCCACCACGAGCGCCGCGCCCTTCAGGTCTGCCAGCCCCTCCATGCGGAACCACGCCTCGGTGGCCAGCAGCGGGAAGCCGCCCGCAATGACGACCGCGTTGCCGAAATCGGCCAGCACCGAGATGGCGACCACGAGCGCCGCGCCGGCGATCCCGGGCCGGGCAAGGGCAAGCGAGATCGTACGGACTACAGCCCATTCGTCGGCGCCCAGATTCCTGGCGGCATGCTCCATGCTGGGATTGATCCCCTCCAGCACCCCGATGATGATGAGCATCGCCAGGGGAAAGAACGCCACAGTCTGGACGAGCCACAGCCCGTGCCAACCAAAGATGTTGGCGTCGAGCCCCAGAACTGTCTTTGTGATCAGTCCCTGCCGACCAAACATCAGGATGTAGGCAAATGCCACCATGAACGGGGGGGCAAATATGGGCAGCACAGCGATGTTGCGGAAGAAACGCCGTCCGGGCACGTCCGGGCGGGTGACGGCAAAGGCGAAAATCAGTCCTGAGAGCGTCGCCGTCAGGGTGGAGATCACCATCATCACCATGCTGTTGCGGGCCGCCTGCATCCATCGTACGCTCTTGGGAATATCCAGGTAGTCCTGCAGTGCCGGATAGACCAGCACACGAAAGGCCGGATACAGCACGAAGAGCCCAAGCATGAGCGCAGCGCCGATGAAGGCAAGCGCGACACCGGGATCACCGGCCTGACGCCGGACCTCTCCCCAGCGGATCACGGCCACAGACTCTGCCACCATCCCTCAGGGGTGGCCCCGGACACTGAACAAGTGCCGGGGCACACCCCGCAGAGGATTCGGCAACATGCGCGCACTACTAGCGCCCGATCTCCCGCGTCCATCGCTCGCGAACCCGAGTCATGTTCTCGATAGACCAGGCGAGGTCGTACTTGACGAACTTCAAGTCCTCGAACCTAGTTGCCCCCATGGGCACCGGCACGTCGGCCCGCACCGGGTAGCGGTACCCGAACTTGGCGTTGATGTCCTGCGGGGTCCGACTGGCCAGGAAGTCTACGTAGGCCTTGGCTCCCTCTGGGTTCGGACCGCCCTTGATAATGGAAACGGCGCCCACCTCAAACCCGGTATCAGGCGGGACGATGGTCTCCAGCGGTTGCATCCCTGCCAAACGGGCGCCTATACCCTCATGCGCCCACTGCATGCCCACTATGCCCTCGCCGCGGGCCAGCAGGGTGATGGTGCCGGGTGCGGTGGGCGTGAACTGCGAGGCGTTGGCATTCAGGGCGCGCAGGTATGCCCATGCGCGATCCTCGCCCAGACGGAAGATTTGCGCGGCAACGAAGATGTAGCCGCCACCGGTCGTGATCGGGCTCGGCATGATGAAGTGCCCTCTGAACTCCGGCCGGAGGAAATCGTCCCAAGTGGCCGGCTTGGGCACGCGGCGCGGGACCATTTCACGGTCCCACCGGTCGGTGTTGATGATAATCGCCAGGGCTCCAAGATACCAACCGTGCCAGAACCCATTGGGATCGATGTAGACCGGGCTGACCTTGGCCTCGGCAAACGCCGGCGACTTGTAGGCCAGTAGCAGGCCCTCGCGCGCCAGCGGGATGTGGAAGTCCCGGGAGCCGCCCGTGAAGATGTCGGCGCGCGGCTTGTCTTTCTCGGCTCGAATCCGCGCCGCGATCGTACCGGCTGCGGCAACGCTGAGGGCCTCCACCGAGATGCCCGTCCGCCTGGTGAACTCGCGGTTCACCATCGTGGTCTCGAGATCCGGCAGGGCTGAGTAGACGATGATCCTGGTCGGCTGCGCCTGAGTGGTTCCCACGCCGACCAGCACGAGCGCCAGCAGCAATCCCATTGCGATCAATCGCTTCATGCTCTCCCCTCCTCCGATACTGATCTTGTTCAACCGCACGACGTGCCTTCGCCGACCTTCATGCCCTTTCCCCGGGTGCCAGAATGAATCGCTCGATCACCTCCTGGAGACCGTGATCGTTGTTGCTGGGAGCCACGTAGTCCGCACGGGCGCGCAGGGCCTCGGGGGCGTTCGCCATCGCCACCCCCAGCCCGGCGTACTCAATCATCGCAAGGTCGTTCAGGTTGTCGCCGACGGCGATGATCTCTTCTCTGCGCAGTCCCAAACGCGCCGCCGCCGCCTGCAGCGCCGTGCCTTTGTCCACGCCTGGGGGCAGGATCTCCAGGTAGATGGTCTCCGAGAAGACGTGATTCACCGGATAGGGCAACAGATGGATGTCACCTACGACCGCTTCCAGCGCAGGCCGCTCCCCAATGATGAGGATCTTCATCGGGTCCTTCTTCAGCCAGTCGGCCAGGTCGCCCACCGGCTCGGCACGCAGGCCGTCCTTGCCCTGGTAGGTCTCCGTGAGCTCGTTCATCGCCGGGACGTAGACACGATCGTCCGTGTATAGGTGCGGCTGCACGGTGGGGTGCCGACGCAGGATGCGCAGGACGTCCTTCGCCTGATCCAGTGCCAGCGGCCTGTGCAACCAGATCTCATCGTGAGCGAAATCGTAGACCAGGCCGCCGTTGTACAGAATAGCGGGTGAATCGGCGCCCAACCGCTCGACGAACTGCTTCGCCGACGGCCAGATGCGGCCGGTGGCCAGACACACGCGGACGCCGCGCGACTGCGCCGCCGCAACGGCCGCCCGCACCTGAGGCGTTATCTCACGGGCGGCGTTTACCAGCGTCCCGTCTATGTCTACCACCAGGAGCCGGCAGCGCACTCGATCGCCCGCCATCTCACCCATCAAGGGGTAACCGCACCACGCCACCGCCCCGCACCGCGCGGTAGACGGCTTCCACCAGCTCTGTCGCCCGGTAGCCGTCCTCGGCGGTCACCGCCGGGGGCTTTTCGCCGAGGGCGGCATCAATGAACAACCTGTCCTGCTCGATGTAGCCCCACTTCTGATCGAAGGGCATGTGGAAGCAGTCCACGGCCTCAACCTGCTCTCGAACCCCAGGGCTGAACCACGCGCGCTCCAGCTCCTCGGTCACGATCGTCGAGTGGACGCCGTAGATCTCAACCCGTTCGTACGGAAACAGCCAGGACGTGTGCGCCACGCTTGTCACGGACGCCACCAGGCCGCTGTGGAACTTGAAAAGCAAGGTAAACCCGTCGAGTTCCTCGTAGGCGCTCTGGCGGGCGCTGCCGGTGACCTCGGCGACATCGCCGAACAGGAACCGCCCCATGTCAAACAGGTGCACGGGCGTCTCGTACAGGTACCCGCCGGTCACCGACCGGTCGCCCGTCCAGACCGGTTGCTGCAGCTCTCCCCGGTTGTGCTTCATCTGTGCCAGACGGGGCACAACGCGGCCTTCCTCGATACGCTGCTTGGCAAACCGGTATACGTTGGAGAACCGCCGGTTGAACCCGATCTGATAGACGCCCTTCGCCCGCCCGGCCGCGTCCCGGATCGTCCGGGCGCCGTCGAGCGAGGTCGCCATCGGCTTCTCGGAGAAGACGTGCAGCCCCGCGTTCAGCGCGGTGACCACGGGCTCCACATGTTGCACGTTGGGCGTGCAGATGAAGACCGCCTGCGCGCCGGCATCCATCAGGGCAGGCAGCCCATCCGACGGTGTCGTTTCCACCTCAGCCGCCAGACGCGCTGCAGCGGCCGGCGCCACGTCCGCGATCCCAACCAACTCCACGCGCGGATCCCGCTTCAAAATCAGCGCGTGGATCCGGCCGATGAATCCTGCTCCCAGCACACCAACCCTGATGCTCATCTCCTCGCTCCTTTGGCTCTCAGGCAAACAGTCGCACCATGCTGTCGTGCCCGCGCCGCGCGATCTCGGCAGGGGGCCAGGCCCAGTACTCCGGCCGGAACAGCTCGAGGGAGTAGGCGCCGCGATATCCCGCATCCTCCAGCCGCGCGATCATGGGTTTCAGGGGAATGACCCCCTCGCCCGGCAGCAGCCGATGGGAATCACCCAGGCCTGCAGGGTCGCCGGGCTCGGCGTCGTCTAGGTGGACGATGAAGACGCGGGAGCCGTCAAGGCCTTCCAGGTCCTCCAGCCGTGACCCGCCCGCGTAGAAGTGAAACGCGTCAACGACGAGGCCTACGATGGGATCCCCCACCTCGTCGAGGATGCCCCTGGCAGCGCGCAGGGTATTGACCGAGCACGTAGGGAATCCAAGGAACTCAAACCCGACCTTCACCCCAAACGCCCTGGCGACGGCGGCCATGGCGGCCAGCGCCGCGACAGTCTGCGACCGCATCCCTGCGTCCATGGAACCCGCCTCACCCTGGGCCAGGAAGCTGGGCACCGCCACTACATACGGCGCGTCCAGGGCCCGGGCCCACTCACAGAAGACCCGGCAACGCGCCAGGATCTCCTCCAGGCGCGCGCCGGTCCGGAGCGTCGAGTCTTCCAACGCGTTGATGCTGAGCACCTCCACGCCGGCATCGCGGAGCCGGCCGCGCAGGGCGGGAAGCGTGCCGCCCGAACCGAGGTACCGCTCGATCTTCGTGTCCCTCAGCTCAACGGCCTGATACCCGGCCTCTCCAGCCACCCGGATGTCGGTCTCGATGTCAACGTGCTCACCGGTGGTGGCGCCGTTCAGTCCGAATCGCTTCATGGCAGCACGAGGATCTTGCCGCCCTCCCGCTTGGTGGCCGTCTGTATGGCCTCTACCCCGCGATCAAGCGGGAACCGGTTCGTGACAATCTGCGTCATGTCAATCCGGCGCGCCGCCATCAACCGTATCACCGACGGGAAGTTCCCGTATCCCGAGTGGCCCTGCGCGCCGTACAACTGCGCCGCGCGGGTCTGGAAGTTCTCAAGGTACATCGGCACGCGTTCGGAGGCCCGGCCGATGATCACTATCTTGCCGCCCACGGCCATGCTCGCTTCCATCTCGGGGATGGTCAGCGGCGGAGACCCCGCGGCCTCGAAGTGCAGGTCGGCCCCTTCGCCCTTGGTGGCTTCCATGATCACGTCGCGCGGTCTTGTTCCCTGACGCCCGAGATCAACGGGGTCGTAGGCGAAGTCGGCGCCCATCTTCTTGGCCAGCTCCCGTCGCGCCGGGGAAACATCGAACGCGATGACGCGGCCCGCTCCTGCCGCCTTGGCAAGGGCGACCCCGGCCAGCCCGATCGGCCCTGTTCCAAAGACCGTAACGTACCCGCCCGGCTTGAAACCGCCGGCCCTGGAGAACATAGCATTGTAGGACACGCAGGTGGGTTCGCACACCGCGCCGGCCTCGTAGGCGCGATCCATGCTGCCGTAGACCTCGGCCAGTTCGTTAATCTTCCAGCAGTACTTGGCGCCGATTACGATGAACTCGGCCATGGCGCCGTGGATCGTGAAGCCGATCTCCTCGAGCTGCAGGCACTGATTGGGATATCCGTTGCGGCAGGGAACGCACTCGCCGCACCAGATCATCTCCTCTGCGGTAACCATGTCGCCCACGACCAGATCTGTGACCTCGGAGCCAACCTCAGCGACCTCGCCGGAGAACTCGTGGCCGAGGAATGCCGGGAACTTGGTCAGCCCGGGGTAGAGCATGTAGCCGTCCTTGTCGGTCTCGTAGAAGTGCACGTCCGAGCCGCAGATACCGCACGCCCGGACCCGTAGCCTCACGTCCTTCGGGCCGAGCGGAGCGTCAGGCAGGTCTGCTAGGCGCAGCTTGGGACGGTGCCAAACACTACTGCCGGTGACCGCCTTCCCGGTGGTGCGCTCAAACTCGCTCACCTTGTAGCCGTCGCGCGGCTTCCACTCGGCTTCTAGCAACAAGCCCTTCATCTCTCCATCCCCTCCTTAGTTAGGTCACTTGCTCTGGGTGCGCGTAAGATTTGCCCCACATGATTCCCGAACAACGAGTCGCGGTTCCAGCACCAACCGGCGCGGCCGGGATGCCCCGCCGTTGAGCAGTTCCAGCAGCCGCTCCATTGCCAGGCGACCCATCTGGTACTTGGGCTGCGCTACGGTCGTAAGCGGAGGTTCAACGAGCGAGGCGAAGGTGATGTCGTCGAATCCAACCACCGCGACGTCGCCGGGGAGCCGACGCCCACGGCGATGGAGATCCTCCATTGCCCCGATTGCCATCAGGTCGTTGGCGGCTACGATGGCCGTGAACTTCACCCGCTGGCGCACAAGCGCTTCAACCGCCGCGGCGCCGCCTTCGGGACGAAAACCGCCGTCGAAGACCAGAGTGGGGTCGAACCGTACCCCAGAGGCGCCGAGGGCATCCCGATAGCCGGCCAGACGCTCCCTGGCCACCGGCAGGGTCGCCGGCCCTCCGATGAAGGCGATGCGCCGGTGACCGAGACGCAGCAGGTGCTCGACCGCCTCGCGCTCCCCCCGACGGTTGTCCACCAGCACTGCATCCATGTCCACCCCGTCCGGGGCCCGGGCGATCAGCACCGCGTGCATCCGCTGGCGCCGCAGCATCCTCAGGTGCTCGGTGTTGGCGCCCACCGTGGTGAAGATAAAGCCGTCCACCATGCGCTTTCGCAGCAATGCGAGATAACTGCGCTCCTTGGCAAGATCCTCGTAGGTGTTGCACAGCAGGACCGCGAAGCCGGCCTGGTTTGCGACGTCCTCGATTCCACGAACGATCGCCGGAAAGAAAGGGTTGCTGATGTCGGGCACGATCAGGCCGATCGTGCGGGTGACGCGGTTCTTCAGGCCCTGAGCCACAAGGTTGGGTTGATAACGCAGTCGCGCCACGGCGGCCAGCACCCGGCTGCGCGTCGCCGCTGCGACCCGGTGATCGCTCTTGCTCACGACCCGTGAAACAGTGGCGACCGATACTCGAGCTGCCTCAGCCACCTCCCGGATCGTCGCGGTCACCTGCAGGCCTCCGGCGTCAGAATCATCAAAAGCGCGCCACGCTCATGGATAGATGGAAAACGATTGCCATCAAGGGTTGTTCGACATGGCGGAACCGAGTCCTCCTCATATTTGGAACCTGGTGCCGGCTGGCGCCGGAAGGGTGGATCAGCCTTTCGTGGGGGAGATCTCCGGGGCTTCGACCCGATCCAGAGCGACTCGGGCTCCATCGCGCACTTCCCGAAACAGGGTGGCGTCGCCCTCGATGCGCCCGAACACGTTCACCGGGCTCGCCGCGCGGGGCTCGGTCCCCTGGCTGGCCGGGGTGGGGCCGAAGAAGACGCAGAACGCCTGCCCCGGGGGCCAGTACCCGAGATCGCCCACCTCCACGACCTCCCGTGCGTCCTCTTCGGGCAGGCCGAGCCCAATGCGGAAGTAGATCTCGTCTCCCCAGCGGTTCGCGCGGCCCTCGATCGGAAGCGCCTCCCAAATCGCATCGGCGGTGCGCGTGGCTCCGAGCCCGGCGATTGCCTCGACGCCGCCGACACTTATGCGGATGATCCGTGACGCGGACATGATGAAAGGGTTCCGGATCCCGCCGCGGAACCCTTCCCCGGCCACCCTCCATCCCATAGAATCGAGGGGACGCCGTACTACGGGAGGTTGCCGCGTGGAAGAACTCTTGGCACGACCGGCCGACTATTACATGCTGGATGGGTTGCTCTCCGATGACGAGCGCCTGGTGCGCGATACGGTCCGCCGCTTCGTGGACCGCGAAGTCCTACCGCACATCGGAGGCTGGTGGCTGCGGGGCGAGTTCCCCCAACACTTGGTCAAGGAGTTGGGGGACCTGGGAGTGCTGGGTGCCAATCTGCCCAGCGAGTACGGCGCAGCGGGGATAAACAATGTCGCCTACGGACTGATCCTCCAGGAACTGGAGCGGGGCGACTCGGGGCTGCGTTCGTTTGCCTCGGTGCAGGGTTCGCTCGTCATGTATCCTATCTACGCCTACGGCAGCGAGGCACAGCGGCGGCACTGGCTCCCGCGCCTGGCGCACGGAGAGGCCATCGGCTGCTTCGGCCTGACCGAACCGTCGGCGGGCTCCGATCCCGCTGCGATGCAGACCCGCGCCAGGCGCCGCGGGGACGAATGGGAACTGACGGGCTCCAAGATGTGGATCACCAGCGGGTCGCTCGCGGACGTGGCGGTGGTCTGGGCCAAGGACGACGGTGGCGAGATCCTGGGGTTCCTCGTTGAGCGGGGCACGCCCGGCTTCTCGGCGCACGAGTTGAAGACAAAGGCCAGCATGCGCGCGTCCGATACCTCTGAGCTGGTGCTCGACGGCGTGCGCCTGGGCGACGACGCCCGCCTGCCCGATGCAAAGGGCCTGAAGGCGCCGCTCTCCTGCCTGACCCAGGCGCGCTACGGAATCGCGTGGGGCGCCGTGGGAGCGGCCACGGCCTGCTTCGAGGAGGCTCTGGGCTACGCGCGAGATCGCATCGCGTTCGGCCGGCCGATCGCCGCGACGCAGATCATCCAGGCACGGCTGGCGGACATGCTTACCGAGTTAACCAAGGCGCAGCTCCTTGTCTACCGCCTGGGACAGCTCAAGGATCAGGGGCTGATGCGGCACACGCAGGTCTCGCTGGCCAAGCGCAACAACGTCCGCGTGGCGCTTGAGATCGCGCGCGCCGCCCGCTCGATCCTCGGCGCGTACGGCATCACGCTCGAATACCACGCGATGCGCCACTCCGCCAATCTGGAATCCGTGGACACCTACGAGGGCACCTACGACATCCACACGCTCATACTGGGCCGTGATCTTACGGGCTTCAACGCTTTCGGCTAGGAGCGGTCCGGGGTGAGCGCAGGCTGCGATCACAAACAAAGAGACGGCGGTTAGACCCGCCGTCTCTTTGGGGCAAGCGCAGGGCGGCTACTTGCCCTTCTTCTTAGCGGCCTTCTTAGCCTTTTTCGCCACCGTCCTCGCCTCCTTCTCTTGGAAGATGGACGGCACGATCTTGCCGTCGTGTGTGTGTTCGATACCACATATAGATTCTCCTTCTTCTTCGAACACAATTTGTTGATTTTTTGTGGCGGAGACATCCGATGAGCAGGAACGGCGGAGTCCCGCCAGAATCCCCGAGGCAATGTTCCCACCGGACGCACGCCGCAGATTCGTAACCGCGCTCGCCCTCCTGGCCGCGCTGCTGGTTGCCTCAGGAGCCGTTGCCTCCGCCCAATTGCGGCCCGAGGATGCCCGCGGCCACTGGGCAGAGGAGCGCATCGCGAACCTGCTCGCACGCGGTGTCATCGAGATGCCCACCGACCGCCTATTCCGCCCCGATGCGCCAGTCGGCCGCGCACAGTTCGTTGCCTGGCTCGTGGCGGCGCGCGGACTACCGCAGGTGCGGCCCGATCAGCCGTCGTTTGCCGATCTACCCCTCGCGCGCGAACTGGCGCCCGCCGTTGAGTCCGCCGTGGCGTACGGCATGATCCCCGCAGGCGGCCTGTTCCGCCCGAACTCGTCGCTGGTGCGCGGCGATGCCTTCATCTGGCTGGTGCGCGCGCTGGGGCACACGTTCGAATCCGCGTACATGGTCAACGCAACACTACCGTTCGCCGACCTCAACGGCCTGCCGTCAGCCACCCGCGGCGCGATCGCCATCGCCGCGCTGAGCGCGCCGCCCATGCTGCGCGAGCCACCTTCGGAGCGCGTGCGGCCCGGCGATCCGCTCACGCGCGCCGAAGCGGCCAGCCTGGTGTGGGCTTACCTGCAGGGCGTGGAGCAGGGCATGTCGCTGACCTTCTCGGTAGCGCTGGAGTCCGGCGTGACCCTCATCTTGGAGAAGCGGGGCGCGCTGAGGGCGCCGCCGGTCTGGCGGGTGCAGATCGGCGCGTTCCAGGAAGAAGAACGGGCGCGCCGGCTGGCCGATGCGATGCGGGCGCGGGGCTATCCTGCGTTCGTGGACGCGGTGGATGAGTTCTTCAAGGTTCGCGTTGGGAACTACGCCACCCGCGATGAGGCAATCGGCCTGCAACAGCGTCTCGCCGCCGAGGGCCTGCCTACCTGGATCATCCTCACCGTGTCCGACTACGAAGCGCTGGCCGGGCCGTTCTGGAGCGGGGTTGTGCTGGTGGAACCTGCCGGCGGCGCGCGGCTGCGGCCGGCGCTGGCCTCTGGGCCGGTCATAGGCCGCGGTAAGACCAGCGATGCCGCGCGCCGCGCCGGCGCGACCGCCGCGGTCAACGGCGGGTTCTTCACCTCGTCGGGAGATCCCATGGGGTGCCTGGTCATCGAGGGCGAGGTGATCAGCGAGCCGCTGGCGGGCAGAAGCTGCGTTGGAATCACCGACGACGGCCAGTTGCTCTTCGACATGCTCCGGCTCGATGCCGCCGCTTCCACCGAGGCAGGCACGGTCACGATTGACGGCGTCAACCGTGACCGCGGCGCAGGTGAGATCATCCTGTACCGCCCGGCGCACGGCGCCACCACGCGCACCAACGCCGTCGGCGCCGAGGTGGTCGTGGCCGGGGACACGGTGCAGCAGGTGGTGGATGGACGGGGCAACAGCCCGGTTCCACCGGGCGGCTACGTTCTCTCGGGACACACCCGCGGTCGGGCCTCCCTGCTGGCCGCGTTCAAGCAGGGCGATCGGGTCTCGCTCCGCCTGCGCCTGGTACCGGCCTCCGGCGATTCGCGGTGGGAGGGCGTCCGGCATGTGATGGGCGGCGGGCCGCGGCTCCTCTCCGGCGGCCAATTCGTCGGAGGTGAAGGGTTTCGGCCATCGTTTGCCAACCGGCGCCACCCCCGCACCGCCATCGGTCGGTTGGAAGACGGCCGGACCGTCATTGCGGTGATCGGAGGGCGCCAGCCGTATCACAGTCTCGGCATGACCCTGGTCGAGCTGGCGGGGATGCTTCGGAGGCTCGGGGTGACCGACGCCCTGAACCTGGATGGCGGCGGGTCAACGACACTGGTAGTGCGGGGAGTGGTGATCAACCTGCCGTCGGACGAGATCGGGGAGCGCCCGGTCGGCGACGTATTGTTGGTGCTGCCTCCGTCCCAGGCAGGGAAGTAAGGGAGGGAAGTAGATGTACAGCCTGGTCTTCCGCAACGCCCGCATAGTGGACGGTACGGGTAACCCATGGTTCTGGAGCGATGTGGGCGTGGAGGACGGCCGCATCGCGCGGATCGGCGACCTCTCCGGCGCCGCCGCCCGGCGCACCGTTGACGTTGGCGGCGCGGTGCTGGCGCCGGGGTTCATTGACCTGCACACCCACGGCGACTTCACGCTGCCGACCTTCCCTCGCGCCGAGGCGATGGTGCGCCAGGGTGTTACCACGCAGCTCGTCGGCAACTGCGGTTTCTCGCCGTTTCCGGTTTCGAAGGAACGCCTGGACCTGCTGCGTGCCTATGCCGCGTTCGTGGACGCCGGGCTTTCGTGGGAATGGGAAGACGCGGCCGGCTACGCCGCCTGTCTGGAACGCCTTCCGCTGGCCTGCAACGTCGCTCTCCAAGTGGGCCACGGGGCCGTGCGCGTCGCGGTAATGGGTTTTGATGACCGTCCTCCATCGCCGCAGGAACTGGACGCGATGCGGGACCATGTGGCGCGGGCGCTGGAGCAGGGGGCGTTCGGTCTCTCCTCGGGCCTGATCTATGTCCCCGGCAGTTACGCCACGACCGAGGAACTGGTGGCGCTGGCAGAGGTGGCAGGGCGGTACGGAGCGTTCTACTCCTCCCACATCCGAGGTGAGGGCAACTCTCTGCTGGACGCTGTCGGCGAGGCGCTGGCGATCGGACGCAGGGCCGGGGTGCCCGTCCAGCTCAGCCACCACAAGGCAATGGGTCGCCAGAACTGGGGCCGGGTAGGCGCCTCGCTGGAGATGATTGATCGCGCGCGCGCATCGGGTCAGGACGTGCTGGCGGACCAGTACCCGTACACCGCGGGCAGCACCACCCTGGCGGCAATCATGCCTAAGTGGGCGATGCAGGGCGGGGTCGAGGCGATGCTGTCCCGCCTCGCGGATCCCAACCAGCGCGCCCGCATCCGCGCCGAGATCGCGTCTCCCGGACCTGAGGCGCTGTCCTCAGGAACCCGCGAGTTCGACCCTGAGGCGATCATGATAAGCCGCGTTCCCGACGGCCCCGGCAAGGAGTACGAGGGCAGAATGCTTACCGAGATCGCGGCGGAGAGGGGCGAGGACCCGGTAGACGCGGCCCTGCACCTGCTGGAAGGTGGGCGCGGCGGCGTCCAGATGATAATCTTCGCCATGTCCGAGGAGGACGTGAGACGCGTGCTGCGCCACCCCGCGGTGGCCATTGCCAGCGACGGGTGGACACTCTCTCCCTCGGCCGGGGGCAGGCCGCATCCTCGCAGCTACGGCACGTTCGCGCGCGTGCTGGGCAGGTACGTACGTGAGGACGGGGTGCTCGGCCTGGAAGAAGCGGTGCGCAAGATGACCTCACTCCCGTCACAGCGGCTGCGCCGCTATGACATGGGGCTAATCCGGCCGGGCTGCGTCGCCGACCTGGTGGTCTTCGATCCGGAGCGGATCACCGATCTGGCCACGTTCCAGGATCCACACCGTTACTGCGCGGGCGTCTCCCACGTGATCGTCAACGGAGCGATGGTCATCGAGAACGAAGTGGACACCGGCGCCAGGGCCGGGCGGGTCCTGAGGCGCGGGGAACCCTAGGCCTACTCGTCGATGGCAGAGAGATCGGCGCTGGTGTCAACGTCGGCGGCGCAGGACTCGGGGAGGGGCACCAGCACGTATTCCCCTGGATGGGATTGGATCACGCTGCGGGCGCCGCGGTCGCCTTCGAGAGCCAGCAGCTCCGGGAAGAAGGCCCGCGGAAAGAAGACGGGTGGAGTTGCGGCGCCGTGGTGCTCCGACGCGACGATCCGCCGCCCTGCGCCGGCGGCCGATTCGATCAGACGGTCAATCACCTCTGCCGAGACGAACGGCTGGTCCGCCAGCAGGATCACCGCGCCGGAGGCGTCGGGCGAGACCGACTCAATTCCGGCGCGGATCGAAGACGCCATGCCCCTAGTGGGATCCGGGTTCTCCACGATCCGCACCGCCAGGCCGTCGAGCAGCGAACGGTATAGCTCTGCGTGCGTGCCCAGCACCATAATCGTCTCGCCGCAGCGCGAGGCGAGCGCGGCCTCCACCACGCGGCGGATCATCGGCGTTCCCCGCACGGGAATCGCCAGCTTCGGACGGCCCATCCGGGTGCTGGCTCCGGCCGCCAGGATCACGGCAGAAACCAAGGAGCCCGCGTTCTGCGCGGGCAGGTGGATGGGACCGGCGCGGGCGCGCAGGAACCCTCCTGCGCGCCCGCGCGCCACGGCGAGGATCTCGGAGAGGGCCGCCAGCGCGATCTCGTCCGGAGTGTCGCCGCCGATGTCCAGGCCGACCGGGCCGTAGATCTGCGCGCGGCGGTCATCGCCGATCGCCACACCTTCGGCCACAAGCTCCCGCAGGATCTTCTCGGTACGCGCCCTGGGTCCCAGCATCCCCAGATACCGTGCCGGGGTCGGCAGGAACGCCCGCAGCAGGTCGCGGTCGTGGACGTAGTTGTGGGTCATGACCAGCACGAATGAGAGGGAGTCGGTTGGGACCGTCCCTCCGGCCTCGGGGAACTCCGTGCGGAGGAACCCGGTTGCGCCCGGAAACCGCTCGGGCGTCAGGAACGCCTCGCGCCTGTCAACAACCAGCACCCTCCAGCCGAGCTGCGATGCGAGGCGTACCACGGGAATCGCATCGTGTCCTGCCCCGCAGACGATCAGGCGCAGCGGAGGATGCAACGCCTCCACGAACAGCCGTATCTGCGGTCCATCCTCGGCACCCAGGACGTGAATCCGCGAGCGGTGCGCGCCCGAAGCGCTCAGCACGATCCGCGCGGCCGCCTTATCCAGGGCCGCATCGCCCAGGCCGCCCTGGCAGCGGCCGTCGGGCCACACCGCGATGCGCCCTCCCGCGGGGACCGCGGCCCCCCCCTCCACCACGGTAACGAGCCCGAGGGCAGCGCCGTCGAGCACTGCCTCCGCCGCCTGCCACAACAGGTCGTCACCCGTCACCGGCTCGACGAACACCTCGATCGCGCCGTTGCAGCCCAGGCCCAACCCCCACACCGCGTCGTCATCGGCGGTCAGGTCGTAGAGCATTACCCGAGGGAGGCACCGCTCCATCACATCCCCGGCCACAACCGCCACATCCCCCTCGAGACAGCCCCCGCTGATGCTGCCGGTCAGGCGGCCCGAGCGGGTAACGAGCATGCGTGCGCCCTCACGCCGGTAGGTAGAACCCCGGACCCCTATTATGGTGGCTACGGCCATCGGCTCTCCTGCGGCCGAGGCCTCCCGCGCAGAGGAGAGGAGATCGGCGAGTTCCTTCATGGGCGGCGCGCCAGATGGCGTTCGAGCCGGCGCAGGCTGTCCAGGTTGTGCGCAGGGGCGAAAACGTCCACATGAGGCAACGCGACCCGCATCCCCTGGCAGATCGGCTCATACCCCGGGCTCGCCAGCAGCGGGTTCAACCAGATGACGCGCGCGGCGCGCCGGTGCAGCTCGGCCATGGCGGACTCCAGCACGTCCGGCTCGCCGGTATCCCAGCCGTCGCTGATGATTATGACCACCGTCCTGCCATCGAGCGCCCACCCTCCGTAGTCGGCCAGAAACCGGCGCAGGCTGCGACCTATCTTCGTCCCGCCGGACCAGTCGGGCACCTTCCGGGCGATCTCGTCCATGGCGGCACGCAGATCGGCGCGTGCCAGCGACCCCGTGATCCGGCTGAGGCCGGTGCTGAACACAAAGGTCTCGACCCTGGCCACCGCGTGCTGCAGTGCATAGATAAGCTGGATCAGGAACCGGCTGTAGAGGTCCATCGAGCCGCTGACGTCGCACAGCAGCACCACGCGCGTCTTCTGGAGCTTCCGTTCCCTACGGAGGATGTCGAGCATCTCGCCTCCGCGGCGCAGGCTGTGCCGGATCGTCCGCCGCAGGTCCACCAGGTGCCCCTTCCGGGCCTGCCTGGTCCGGCGTGACAGGCGCGTTGCCACCCTCCGGGCGATCGCGTTCACGACCGCGGTGATCTCGTCAAGTTCATCGGCGGAAAGCGCACTGAAGTCCTTGTGGGTGAGTGCCTCAACCGGGCTGTAGGCCGGGACTCGATCGCCGTCGGCGCCGGCGTCACCGTTCTCCTGCCATTCGATCATCACGCGGTCGAGTGCCTGCCGGCCGTCAAGCGTGGGCGCGCGCTGATCTCCGGACGGAGGAGCGCCCACCGCCCGCTGCATCTCGCCCCAGAACTCCCAGAAGGCGGCGTCGAATATGCGCTGCGCCTCCGGCCCGGACGCCAGAACCGCCCGCAGCGCAAGATAGGTCTCAAGGCGATCGGTCAGGTCCACGGCGGAGAGAGCGCGCAACGCGTCGGCGGCCTCGGGCGGCCCAACGATCAACCCGCGCCCTCGCAGCAGGCGGGCGAACGCCACCACGTTGGCCGCGAGGTCACCGTGCCGCGGGCGGTCTACCTGCGGATCGCGAGCCGCTCCGCGGCGCGCACCACGGCTTCCTGGGACCATGGCCTTCCTTCCTGCTCCAGCGCCGCGACACCATCGAGAAGCTGATCCAGCCACTGCGCCCGCACTGCCGCGGCGTCGTCGTGATGCTTGAAGAGCACGCCCAGCGTTTCCTCGACCGCGGCCCGGTCGAGATGGTCCCGGTGGAGGGCCATGAGCGCGGCGCTCCAGTCCAGGGTCTCGGCGACCCCCGGGGCCTTCTCCAGGCGGAGGCGCCGGATCAGTTGCATGAAGGCGCTGATCTGCTCGGCCAGGCGCCCATTGACCGCCGGTACCTTGCGCCTGACGATCTCCAGCTCCTTCTCAAACGTGGGGTAATCAATCCAGAGGTACAGACACCTCCGACGCAGCGCGTCGCCGAGCTCCCGGGTGCGGTTGCTGGTGAGCACCACGTTGGGAATCGCGGTGGCCGCTATCGTGCCGATCTCTGGGATGGAAACCTGGAAGTCGGAGAGGACCTCCAGGAGAAACGCCTCGAACTCCTCGTCGGCCCGGTCTATCTCGTCCACCAGCAGTACAGGCGACTGCGACCTGGTGATGGCGTCCAGCAGCGGCCGCTTGAGGAGAAACCCCTCGCTGAATATCTCGGCCTCGCGCTCGGCGAGCGACCGCTCGCCACCCTCGGAGAGCCGGATGTGGAGGAGCTGCTTCTGGTAGTTCCACTCGTAGAGCGCGGTGGTGGCGTCGAGACCCTCGTAGCACTGCAACCGAATCAGGTCTGCATCGAGGGCTCGGGCCATTACCTTCGCCACCTCGGTCTTCCCCACGCCTGCGGCGCCCTCTATGAGCAGGGGTTTGCGCAGCGTGATGGACAGGTAGACGCTCGTCGCGATCGTGCGGTCGGCGACGTAGCCCTGATTGGCCAGCAGCTCCTGGATGTGGTTGATCTCGGAGTGCATCCCCTGCTCCACCAATCAGGCCCGCGACGCAGCCCGTCCGCGGCGCCGGACCGCCATGGCCCGGTCGCGGGCGAGCGTAAGGGCACGGCGGGTAAGAACGCCGGCCAGATGCATCCGGTACTCGGCGCTGGCGTGGATGTCGGGGTTGGCCTCGACCCCGTCCGCGGCGGATGCGGCGGCAGCTGCCAGCACCTCGTCGGTGGGCTCCGCTCCGGCCAGGGCCGCTTCGACGCCGAACGCCCGATAGGCAGTGGAGGCCACGCCGGTGATGCCCACGCGGACGTGGACGCAATGGCCGGCCGGGTCCAACCCGATCACGGCCGCCACCCCGGCCAGCGCGAAGCCGGAGGCCGGGTTGGGCATCTTCAGGTATGCCGCGCCCAACCTGGGAGGGGCCGCGGGGATGGCGATCTCCGTCAGAAGCTCGTCCGGCCCTGCGGCGGTCGTCATGAGCCCCAGGAAGAACTCCGCGGCCGGGACGGTCCGCACGCCGGATGGGCCCAGCAGCGTGAACTCCGCGTCCAGCGCCAGCACCGTGGCAGGGTAGTCTGCCACGGGATCGGCGTGCACGAGGGTGCCGCCGATCGTCCCTAGGTTGCGCACTTGAAGGTCGCCGATGACCGCCGCGGTTTCTGCGAGGACCGGGGCTGCCCGGCGCACCGTCGGTGAGATCTCAATCTCCCGGTGCGTGGCCATCGCTCCAATTCGCAGCACGCCCCGGCGCAGCCGGATGCCGCGGAGAGACGCCACGCGCCCGATGTCTATCAGGTGGGCCGGCGTTGCGACCCGCAGCTTCATCATGGGAAGCAGGCTCTGCCCGCCGGCCAGGATCTTGGCGTCGTGGCCGTGCGACAGCAGCATCCGCAGGGCGGCCTGCACCGTGCGGGGCCGATGGTAGGCGAACGCGGCCGGAATCACCGGGCCGGCTCCGCGTTCGCGCGCTGTTGCACCTCGCGCTCCAGCGCCTTGAAGAACACGCCTGCCAGCTGCTTCGCCACGCCGCCGAACAAGCGATGGCCGACGCTCATCAGAACCCCGGTCACCTGAACGTCCCCGACGTACCGCACGAGCGTCGAGGCGTCCCGGCCCTCCAGGGTCAGGGCGCCCGCGGCCCTGATCGTTCCGGGCCGCCCGCCTCCCTCCACGGTCAGGGTCATTCTCTCCGGGGGGGTTCTTTCCGTGATACGCGCCTTTCCCTGGTAGGCTCCGCGCACCGGTCCGACTGCCAGCTCGATCGTGGCGTCGTAGGCGTCATCACCGGTCGGGACGAGTTGCTTGAGACCCGGGATCGTCTTCACCAACACGTCGGGGTCGTTGAGCGCGGCCCACACCTGATCGCGCGTCGCCGGAAGGAGATGCTCGCCTTCTATCTTCATGCCGGACCTCCTGGAAGCGAAGCCGGCGGAAGCTGGAAGCCGTATGGCCTGCAGCACCCGCCGTGCCATCTTTCATTATAAGAAGTCTGGATTTTGCGTGTCAATTTCGAGCCTTCACGCCTCTGCCGCCAGGTAGTCGCGCAGCGCCTCGCCGCGCAGCCCGTTGCCCAGACCCACCGCCAGCTTCAACCTGGCTTTGTGGCCCGGCAGATCGTGCACGAAGAAAACCCCACGCGTCAGCAGATCGCGATATGCGCCCTGGTAACCGTAGCCGTCCCACATCTCGCCGGTGAGACACCGCGTGGTGACGACCACCGGGACCCCCGCGCCCAGCGCGTCACCGATGGCAGGCAGCAGCGGCGGCGGCACCCGGCCTCCGCCGAAAGCTTCTATCACGATCCCTCGGGAGCCGCTCTCCAAGCTGCAGCGGAGGAACCGATCGTCCGCGTCCACGACCAATCGGATAAGGTCCACCTTGGGCTCCATGGCGTTGAGCAGCACGCGCCGCGGGTACGGCGCTGCTACAAACGCGATCCGGTCCCCGTACGCAAGACCCGCCGGGCCGGTCACCGGCGACTTGTAGGTGTCCTCCTTCTGCCCGCTGGTCTTGGTCACCCACCGCGCGGAGTGGACCTCCTCGTTCAGAACCACCAACACTCCGCGCCCCCGCGCCTCGGGCGAAGCCGAGGTGCGGATCGCGTCGTAGAGGTTGCGATAGCCGTCGAACCCGATCTGCGAGGCGTTGCGCATTGCCCCGGTGAAGACGACCGGGGTCTGGCCGCCCACCGTCAGGTGCAGGTAGTAGGCAGACTCCTCGAGCGTGTCGGTCCCGTGGGTGATGACCAGAGCCGCCACCTCCGGCCGCGCGATGATCTCCGAGGCGCGGCGGCTCAACTCGAAAATCCGCTCGAGCGTCATGAAGGCGCCCGGGATGAAGTCGAACTCTTCTACGGTTAGCGAGGCGATTGCGTCGAGCCCCGGGATCTCGCGCAGCAGGTCAGCGCCGCGTAGGACAGGCGTGGCCCCGCGGCCGTCCGCATCGCGGGTCGAGATCGTGCCGCCTGTTGTCAGTACCACGACGTTGGGCATAGATGCCTCCATCGGGCGGCCCGGCCGTCGGGCTCCTGCGCGCCCCGAGACAGGGTTCTCATCGTATCAGGCGGTAGACCACCAGCAACAGCCAGGCCGCGGCGCCCGAGCCCGCGACGCTGATTACCCATCCGGCCGGGATCACCATCAGGGTTCGGCGGTTGACGCCCATGATCCCCTTGGTGAGGCCGACCCCGACAACCGCGCCGACGATCGCCTGTGAGGTGGACACGGGGATCCCAATCTGGGTGAACAGGTGAATCGTGATCGCCGTGGCCGTCGTGGCCACCAGGGCGGAGATCGGATCCAGCGCCGTGATCTGCTTTCCAACCACCGCCATGACACGATGGCTGTAGGTCAGCACGCCTAGCGCTATGGCCGCGCCGCCCAGGGCGGCACCGGAAGAGGCCCCGATCACCCCGACGGCCACGTACGGCGCCATGGCGTTGCCGACGTTGTTGGCGCCCATGGCATAGGCGGCATAGCAACCTATGACAACCGCGGCGTATTGCACGGACCGCTGGAAGAACAGCGCGCTTCCCAGACGCCCGGCAGCCAGCGCCGCGAGCCCCCTGTAGATCAGGTAGGCGATGGTGGCGGCTCCAACCGGCGTCGCCACCATTGAGGTGGCTACCCTCATCACGATCGGGATGTTGAACCCCGCCCGTTCGGCGAACCCGACGCCGATGAGCGCACCGATTATCGCGTGCGAGGTCGAGACCGGCATCCCGAATCTGGTCATCACGTGCACGTTAATGGCCGCCGCCAGGGCGGCCACCACGCTCATCTCGAGTGAGAGGTGGGTAAAACCGCCCAGGGCCGGAAAGATCTTCTGCCCCTCGACCACGGCGCCCAGGAAGCCGAAGGCCGCGGTGAGGACCGCGGCCCGGCGCAGCGTGACGATGTTGGCGCCTACCTGGGGGCCGAATGCGTTGGCGGTATCGTTGGCGCCGATCCCCCAACCGAGGTAGAGACCTGGAAGGAGACTCAGCACGGATGAGCCGCTCCGGGGGCGGCCCGTGTGCCTATGCCCATGCCCCTGCCGACCTTCTCACCGCAACAGGCCTGACCCTGCCATCAGGAGGTAGCCCGTGATTCCCGAACCCAGGATGCTGATAACCCATCCCGCTGGGATCATCCAGAACATCCGGCGGTTGACCGCCACCACCCCTTTGGTAAGCCCGACGCCGACCACCGCGCCGACGATCGCCTGCGAGGTGGAAACCGGGATCTTGAGCTGGGTGAAAAGGTGGACCGTGATCGCCGTGGCCAGCGCCGCCACCAGCGCGGTGATCGGGTCCAACGCCGTGATCTGCTTGCCGACCAGCATGACGACGTTCCGGCTGTAGGTGAGCACGCCGGCGGCGATGGCCACTCCGCCCAGCGCAGCCCCGGCGGCAGGGCCTATCACGCCCACGGCCACAAACGGGGCCATCGCGTTGCCGACGTTATTGGAACCCAGCGCGTACGCGGCGTAGCACCCCACCACCACAGCGGAATAGCGCACGGCACGGCCGAAGAGCATCCCCCCGCCGAGCCTCCCGGCCGCCACCGCGGCGAGCAGCCGGTGGAGGAGGTAGGCACCGACCCCGGCCCCGATCGGCGCGGCCATCATCGAGGCGACCATCCGCGCTGCGATCGTTGGATCGGAGCCTTTCCCCGTATACAGCCCTGCGGCAATCAGCGCGCCGAAGATGGCGTGCGAGGTCGAGATGGGCAGCCCCAGCTTCGTCATGACGTTGGTCGTGATGCCGGCGGCCATCGCGGCGATGATGCTCGTCTCCAGCGTCAGGCTGGTAAGGCGCCCCAGCGTTGGGAATACCTTCTCGCCCTCCAGAACCGCGCCGAGGAAAGCGAAGATCGCCGCCAGGACTATCGCGCGGCGGTAGGCGATGATGTTGGCGCCGATCTGGGGGCCGAAGGTGTTGGCCGCGTCGTTGGCCCCAATCCCCCAGCCGAGGTAGAGGGCAGGCAGTATTGCGATCATGTCTAGATCTTCAGGCCGATAATCAGTGCCTCAAGACGGTCGCCCGCGTCCTCCATCTTGTCGGACATCTCGGTCAGTGTATCAAGGAACTGCTTCAGGTGGGCCTTGCCGGCCAGGGGAAGCTCAGAGGTGAAGATCTGCCGGGTCATCTTCCACTCGATGCCGTCAATCAGTGATTCGGTGACGCCGAGCTTGGTCAGGCTATCGCGGATCACCCGTTGATCAGGGGTCAAGAAGAAGTTCGTCACGGCATCGTGCAGACCGCCGTAGGCCACCAGGGTTTGCTCCTGTATCTGCTGGATGTGCTCCGCGTACTCCGAGGGGATCTCGGGGCGCTGGCCCAGCAGAAAGTCGCACGCCACCTCGGCCGCATCGGCGATCATGTCCATCCGCTCAACGAACTCGTGGATGTCGGATCGGAAAATCGGCAGAAACGCTCCCCGGTAGAGCAGATCAACCACCGAGCGCCGCATCTGGTCCGCGTCGGTTTCCAGGTGGTCCACCTCGATCGCTCCTGCCTTGGCCTCTTCAATCCGGCCGGCGAGGTAGTCGTCCATGACGGTTCGGGCCCGCGCCACGCACTCACCGACCTTGTCTAGGTGTTGGAGAAGCAACTCGCGGACTTCCCCCTCGCTGCCGTGTCCAAAGATGAACTTCATCGCTCTTGCCACTGCCGTCACCTCCAAGAGGCATTCCTCCCGTAGGTTCGTCGCCGCCGCGGCCCCTCCTCCGCCCGGCCGGATGCACCGCGGTAGGGCAGGAGCACCGTTCACGCGCCGCGAAGAAGCCGGTACTCCCGCAGGGCTCGACGTTCCGCAGCGGTCCCGGGCAACCCGGCAGGCTGTGGCGTTGGAGGCGCACACGATGGGGACGCGGTGGTTCGGCGAACGGATCCGGCGGGTCGAGGATCCCCGGCTGCTGACCGGCAGGGGCACCTACGTGGACGACATTCAACCGCCCAACCTGCTCCACGGGGCTGTGCTCCGAAGCCCGCATGCCCGCGCGCGGATCGTGCGGATTGACGCCTCCGGGGCCCGGGCGATGCCCGGCGTCGCCGCGGTCTATACCCACGCCGACCTGCCGCCGCCGCTGGGGGATCCGCTACCCAGGCTCATTCCCCATCCTACCCTGGTCCACCACAAGACCCAGGTGGCACTGGCCGCGGAGAGTGTCCGACACGTGGGCGAGCCGGTGGCGTTCGTGGTAGCCGAAAGCCGCTACCTGGCCGAGGATGCCCTGGAGGCCATCGAGGTTGAGTACGAGGTACTACCGGCCGTTGCAGATTTGGAGACCGCGGCCGGGCCCGACGGCCCTCTGGTCCACGAGGATGCCGGCACCAACGTGGCCGCGCACTACACCCAGCAGGTGGGCGACCCCGAGGGTGCGTTTGCCCGCGCTCCGCACGTCTTCCGCGAGAGGATCCGCATGGACCGGGGGACGGCCGCCTCCATGGAGACCCGCGGGGTCGTGGCGATCTGGGACGCGCGCATGCGCAACCTGGTGATCTATGACTCAACGCAGTCGCCCATCCCGATTCGCAACGGCCTGGCGCAGCTGTTCGGCCTTCCCCAGAACAACGTACGGGTGGTCGCGCCCGATGTGGGTGGTGGATTCGGGCCCAAGATCATGATGTTCTACCCCGAGGAGATCCTGGTGCCGCTGGCCGCGATGCGCCTGGGCCGGCCGGTCAAGTGGATCGAGGACCGGCGCGAGAACTTCGTGGCCACCAACCAGGAGCGGGAGCAGATCCACGACGTTGAGATCGCGGTGGACGGCGAGGGCCGGATCCTGGGCGTGCGCACCGTCTTCCTCCACGACGCCGGCGCCTACATCGCCTATGGGCTGATCGTGCCCATCGTCGCCAGCACCACGCTGGTCGGTCCATACAAGATCCCCAACTACCACTGCGAGTTCAAAGCCGTGTTCACGAACAAGACCCAGGTGAGCCCCTACCGCGGGGCAGGCCGGCCTCAGGGCGTCTTCATCATGGAGCGCCTACTGGATAGGGTGGCGCGGGAGCTGGAGATCGACCGCGCCGAGGTCCGCCGGCGCAACCTGATACAGCCCGACGAGTTCCCCTACGACACCGGGCTGATCTACCAGGACAACGCGCCGCTCATCTACGACAGCGGCAACTACCCCGCGGTGCTGAAGAAGACCCTCGAGATGATAGGGTATGCCCTCTGGCCACAGAGGCAGGCCGAGGCGCGCAAGGCAGGACGAGCGGTGGGCCTGGGCCTGGCCCTCTACGTGGAAGGCACCGGAATCGGTCCATACGAAGGATGCCGGGTCACGGTAGAGCCGACGGGCAGGGTGTTCGCGGCGACGAGCGTGGGCACGCAGGGCCAAGGACACTTCACCGTGTTCGCGCAAATCATCGCGGATGCCCTGGGCGTGGACGTGCGCGACGTCACGGTCACCACCGGCGATACCGCGGCGTTTGGATGGGGCACCGGGACGTTTGCAAGCCGCTCGGCCGTGGTGGCAGGCAACGCGGTGGCGCTCGCGGGCCAGGCGGTGCGGGAGAAGGCGCTCACGGTCGCCGCGGGGATGCTGGAGGCGAGCCCGGACGACCTCGAACTTGCCGAGGGAAAGGTCTTCGTGCGCGGAGCGCCGGCAAGGTCCGTAACGTTGGGCGAGGTCGCCTCCGCGGCCAACCCGCTCCGCGGAACCATCCCAAAGGAATGGGAAGGTCCGGGGCTGGAAGCCTCACGCTATTTCGCCCCGCCGCGGGGCAGCTTCGCCGGCGGGTGTCACGCCGCAATCATAGAGGTTGACCGGGAGACAGGGACGGTGCACGTCGAGCGGTACGTGGTTGTCCACGACTGCGGCACCGTGATCAACCCTATGATCCTGGACGGACAGATCCAGGGCGGCGTGGCCCAGGGCATCGGCGGTGCCTTCTATGAGAAACTGGTCTACGACGAGGACGGCCAGCTCCTGACGCAGACGTTCATGGACTACCTGCTGCCGACCGCAGCCGAGGTCCCCAAGGTCGAGATCGGACATGTCGAGACCCCGTCCCCGCTCAACCCGCTGGGCGTGAAGGGCGCGGGGGAGGCGGGTGTGATCCCGGCCGCGGCGGTCATCGCCTCGGCCCTGGACGATGCCCTGGGCACGCAGGTCGCGGAGATGCCGCTTTCGCACAACCGCCTGCTGGAACTGCTGTGCTGCGCGGAAGCCCCGGCGGCAGATCGGAGAGTGCCATCGTGAAACCCGCACCCTTCGGATACCTCGCGCCCCGCCGGCGCATCGAGGCGCTGGAGGCCCTGAGCGAGTACGGTGTTGAAGCAAAGGTGCTGGCCGGCGGGCAGAGTCTGGTGCCGCTGCTGGCGATGCGCCTGGCCAGCCCGGCGGTACTGGTGGATCTGAACCGAATCAAAGACCTAGCCTTCATCCGTCCCTTTGGAGAAGGGCTGACGATCGGCGCGATGACGCGCCAGCGCGTGGTGGAAACCCACCGACGGGTGGTCAGGCGGATCCCTCTGCTGGCGGAGGCCGTCCGCTGCATCGGGCACCCGCAGATCCGCGCACGCGGCACGATCGGCGGGAGCCTGGCACACGCCGATCCGGCCTCCGAGCTGCCCGCAGCGGCCGCGGCGCTGGACGCCCACTTCGTGCTTGCCAGCGTGCGCGGTGAGCGGGTACTCGACAGTGAGCAGTTCTTCGCGGGCTACCTGACCACCGCCCTGGAACCCGACGAGATACTCACCGAGGTGCGACTGCCCGCGTTGCCGCCGGATGCCGGGTGGGCGTTTCTGGAAATAGCCCGGCGCCACGGCGACTTCGCACTGGCCGGCGTGGCAGCGGTCCTGCGCCTCGACGGCGATGGCCGGTGCACCGAAGCACGCCTGGTCTTCACCGGCGTAGGGCCCGGGCCTGTGCGCGTCCCGGAGGCCGAGCAGGCGCTGCTGGGACAGCAGATTGCACGCTCCACCGTTGCGGAGATGGTGTGCATAGTCCAGGACCGGCTCGATCCCCCTACCGACATCCACGCCACCGCCGACTATCGAAGGCACACCGCCGGTGTGCTGGCAGGCCGGGCCGCACTTCAGGCAGTAGAACGCATCAGGGAGCCACGATAATGCAGCGCGACCCCATTGAGCAGACCACCGCAATCCGGCAGGCCCAACGCCGCACCAAGCGCAGGGTGCCGGTGAGCCAGGCGCTTATCCGCCTGCGCGTCAACGGCAGCGAGGTCGCCCGAACGGTCGAGGTGCGGCGCACCCTGTCCGACTTCCTGCGTGAGGATCTGGGGCTGACCGGAACGCACGTTGGATGCGAGCACGGCGTCTGCGGGGCGTGTACAGTGCTGCTGGACGGCCAGCCGGTCAGGTCGTGCCTGCTGTTCGCCGTGCAGGCCGACGGCGCCGAGGTCACCACGGTCGAGGCGTTGGGCACGCCCGAAGCGCTCTCGCCTCTGCAGCAGGCGTTCATGGACCACCACGCGCTCCAGTGCGGCTTCTGCACGCCCGGGTTCCTGATGAGCGCGACGGCCCTGCTGCGCGACCATCCCCGGCCCTCGAACGAGATAATCCGCGACATGATGGGCGGGCACCTGTGCAGGTGCACGGGATATGCGGCGATCGAGGAGGCGGTGAAAGCCGCCGGAGCATGATGCGGGCCGATCTCATCGCCGCGCCGCTGGCGGGTCTGCGGAATCGAGACACGGCCGGAACCGTTCTGGCCTCGTTCGAGCGCAGCGCCTACCTGGACCTGGACGGCCGTGTCATCGCGGCTGCCTCCCGCGAACTCGACCCTGGACCGCTGACGATCGGGCTGAGCGAGTTCTCGGCTGTCGGGACGCTCTCCCCTGGGGAGCGGGTCGTCCTCCGGGACGGCATCCTGGGGATCGGGCGGTCCGAGGTGGACCTAGGATGCGCCCGCGTCTGGGATCCGGCGCTGCCCCCTCTGCCCGAAGACCTCGCGCCGGACGCGGCGCTGGTCGCGATGAATGGCGTGCGCGAGGCGGTCGTGGACGAGCTCCGTGCCCACGGATCCGAGTCAGGCGTTACGGCGAGGAGTGCAGCGGCAGGGGGTGGCCTCCTGGAAGCGCTCGCCTGTGGGCTGGATGCGATCGCCGCGTTTCTGTCAGGAGAAAGCAGTTCCGGTGCGACGGCCCACGCGGTCGTCGTGCAGATCGCCGGGCGCGGGCCCGGCCTGACGCCGTCCGGGGACGACCTGCTGACCGGGATCGTGCACGCGGTCACGCTGTGGCCCAAGTTGGCGGATGCGGCCGGAGGTGCGTCGCGGGTTCGGGATCTCCTGGTCAGCGCCGCGGTCCCTCATACCACGCGCATCAGCGCCGCCTACCTGGAAGCCGCCCGGCAGGGCTGGGCTTCGGAACCCTGGCACGCTTTGGTGGCTGGTATCGGCCAGGGACCGGACGCCGTGCGCGCGGCGGCCCAGCGGCTCCTGGGTATCGGTGAAACCTCCGGCGCCGACGCGCTGACCGGCTTCTGCTGGGCGTGGCGCCGGGTCGCGGCGTAGATGCGCTGGCGGGGGTATGCGGCGGTGACGGCAGCCGCGGTGCTGTGGGGCATCTCGGGCGTTGTGGCCAAGTCGCTCTTCTCGGGAAGGGTGGACCCGCTGGCGCTTGTGGAGATCCGGTTGACCGCGGCCTTCGCCCTCACCCTCGTCATCTTTAAGGTCCAGCGCAGACCGGTCCGGCTGCCCCGAGGGGAGGTCCTCCGGCTTTTGCCACTGGGCGCGGCGATGGTGCTCGCGCAGACCACATACTACCTGACGATCAGCCTGGCCGACGTGGCCACGGCCATATTTCTACAGTACACCGCGCCGGCGTTTGTTGTGGCCTACGGGATAATACTGCACAGGGAGCGGCTCACCGCCGTTCAGGCGATCTCCCTGTCGGGCGTGATCGGCGGCGCGTATCTGCTCGTGGCGGGGCCAGGGGGCCTGGCGGTCACACCGGCGGCCCTGGCTACCGGCATCGCCTCGGCCATTGGATTCGCGGCGTGGGTGCTGGTGGGCCGGTCGCGGGCGCGCACCACCGGCTCGTGGGAGATGCTCCTGTACGCGCTGGGCACCGGTGCCGTCCTGTGGAGTCTGTTCGTGCCGCCGTGGCAGGCCTACCTGCAGCCGTACAGCGCGGCCGAATGGGGCATGATAGCGTTTATCGTCTTGGCCGCCTCCCTGGTGCCGTTCGGCCTGTTCCTGTACGGTCTGCGGTTCATTGACAGCAGGGCCGCGAGCCTGACCGCCACGATCGAGCCGGTGGTCGCCGCTGGGGTGGCGGCGGCCTTCATCGGAGAGACGCTCACCGGCAGGGGGATAGCTGGGGCGGCGCTCATCCTGGCGTCGGTGATCCTGCTTCATGTGATGCCCGGGGTCCCCACTAGGCAGACCCGACCGGCTGAAGGCGACGCGTAAGTTCAGCCAGGCTCTCGTCGAGGGCCACCACGCCCAAATCGACCTCCTCGCGTGCAATCGTGAGAGGCGGGGCGATGATGAGGATGTTGTACCGCCCGAAGACACAGACGCCGCGGCTCCTCAGTGCCGCGTGAAACTCCCGAAGCAGCGCCGGGTCCCCACCGTATCTCGAAACCAGAGGCTCCCGGCTTTCTCGAGCTCTCACCAGTTCCAGGGCGAAGAACGCTCCCAGCCCTCGCGCGTCCCCCACGACGGCATGCTTGTTGCGGAGATCCTCCAGGGCGGGCCGCAGCCAGCCCTCTACTTCCAGGGCCCGCGTGAGCAGGCCCTCGTCACGGTAGGCCTGCTGTACCGCCAGGGCAACGGCCATCACAAACGGGTGGCCTGAGAAGGTGTGCCCGCACCAGAGGACGTTGTTGTCGAAGTGGCGCGCCAGGGACTCGCGGACCAGGACGCCGCCCAGGGGCACGTAGGCAGAGGTCGCGGCCTTAGCGAAGGTGATCATGTCAGGCGTGACCCCTAGGCGCTGGGCGGCAAAGGGCGCCCCGGTGCGGCCGAATCCGGTCATGACCTCGTCGAAGATAAGGATGATTCCGTGCCGCTCGGTGATCCTCCGGACCCCTTCCAGGTACCCATCCGGGTACACGATCACGCCGTTGGTCCCTACCACCGGTTCCAGGATGACGGCGGCAATCCGCTGGGGATCTTCGTTGAGCAGAATCAGCTCCAGGTGCTCAAGAGCCCGTCGCGTCTCTTCCGCGGGCTCCTCGGTGAAGAAAGGACTCCGGTAAGGGTACGGGGCCAGGAAGTGGACCACGCCGGGAATCCCGGGCTCTGCCGCGAACCGGCGGTCATCCCCGGTAAGGGTGGCCGCTCCGAAACTCGATCCGTGGAAGGAGCGGTAGGAAGCAAGCACCTTGGGGCGCCCGGTGATGAGCCGGGCCATCTTGACGGCATCCTCATTGGCCTCTGCCCCGCCGGTGGTGAAGAACGCCCTGCCTTCCTCCGGCCACGGGGCCAGCTTGATTAAGGTCTCTGCGAGCTCGGCCCGTACATCGTTGAAGAACGAAGGGGCTGCGTAGCAGAGACGCTCGGCCTGGGACTGCATGGCCCGCACAACATGGGGGTGCCCGTGCCCCAGGTTCACCGAGATCAACCCGGAAGAGAAGTCCAGGTATCGTTTGCCCTCCGCGTCGTAGATAAACGGTCCTTGCCCGCGGACGATTGCCGGAGGCCGCAGCCCGGCCTGTGCCGACCAAGGCGTCAGCACATAGCGGGAGTGCTTCGCCTGATACTCCGATGCCTGCTCAGCCATCTTCATGCCACCACCTTCCCCGACTCAAGGAGCTGGAATCACGACACGCGGCCCCGTCAATAGAGGTTGCCCGCCCGCCGCGCGCCGGTGTAGTCCAGGTAGACAACTTTAAGATCGGTGTAGAAGTCTACGGCCACGCTTCCCTGCTCGCGCGGGCCGACGCCGGTGGCCTTGGCGCCGCCGAAGGGCAGGTGGGCTTCGCCGCCCACCGTGGGCTGGTTGACGTGCACGATGCCGACCTCGCTACGGTCCACGAAGCGCATGGCCGCGGACAGATCGCGGGTGTAGATGGACGAGGCCAGTCCGTAGCGCACGGCATTGGCGGCCTCCACGGCAGCTTCGAAGTCCCTCACCCGGCAGACCGCCAGCACCGGGCCGAAGATCTCCTCCTGGAAGATGCGCATTGATGGGGTCACGCGGTCAAACACCGTGGGTGCGACGAAGCACCCCTTGGCGGAGGCGCCGTCGGTGAGCCGGTGACCGCCGGTGATCAGCACTGCGCCCTCCTGCCGGCCGACGGCGATGTCGCGCAGCACGCTCTGCACCTGTGATTCGTCCACCAGCGGGCCCATCTCGGTAGCCGGGTCCGACCCGTCACCCACCACCAAATGCGCGGCCCGGGCGGCCACCGCTTCCACGAACCGATCGGCGATTCCCTGGGTGACGATCACCCGGCTGGTGGCGGTGCAGCGCTGGCCGCTGGAGCCATAGGCGCCCTGCACGGTCCCGGCAACGGCCAGGTCGAGATCGGCGTCGTCCAGCACCACCACCGGGTTCTTCCCGCCCATCTCGGCCTGCACGCGGATGCCGCGGGCAGCCGCCCGCTCGTAGAGCTTCGATCCCACGTCATTGGACCCGGTGAACGAGACCGCCCGCACCGCCTCGTGCGCCACCAGCTCATCCCCCACGGTGCTGCCCGGCCCGATCACCATGTTGAGGACCCCGGGCGGTAGCCCGGCCTCGTGAAAGATCTCCACCAGCATCGTCGCGGTCCAGGGCGTCAGCGTCGCCGGCTTCAGGACCACGGTGTTGCCGCTGACCAGCGCGGGCGCCATCTTCCAGACCGGGATCGCAGCCGGGAAGTTCCACGGCGTTATCAGGCTCACCACGCCCAGGGGATCGCGCCGGGTGTAGGCAAAGGTATTGGGCAGCTCGCTGGGCAGCGTCTCGCCGCGCAGGCGCCGGCCTTCGCCGGCGATGAATTCCACTATGTTGCGGCTGCGCTGCAGCTCACCGGTGGCCTCGGCCAGCGTCTTGCCTTCCTCCCGGGTCAGGATCTCGGCGAGGCGGGGGATCTCGCGGTCGAAGCGCTCCAGCGCGCGGAAGAGGATGCGCCCCCGCGCAGGCGCCGGCGTGTCGCGCCATCCTGGGAACGCCTGGCGCGCGGCCTCGATCGCCTCCCGCGCCTCCTCGCGGCCTGACAGCGGCACCTGGCCCAGGATCTCGCCGGTGGCCGGGTTGCGGTTGGGCACCGTTCGGGTCCCGCCCGGAGTCTGCCACCGCCCGCCGATGAAGTTCCGGTAGATCTGCTCGCCTGCAGCTTCAACCATGTACTGCCCCTCCACTCGGGCCTCAGCCCTGCTCAAGAATCCAGGCCGTGGTCTTGGCGGCCAGGCGGTCCAGGGCCTGGACAGCCAGCTCCAGGTGTTCCACCCTGGTGTCCTCGATCTTGTTGTGGGATATGCCCCGCAGACTCTGCACGAACAGCATCACCGTGGGCACGCCGGCTCTGGCGACCTCCGCGGCGTCGTGAAGTGGGCCGCTGGGTAGGCGGTGGCTGTCGCCGCAGGTCTCCCTGATGGCCGCATCGCAGAACTCGATGAGGTCGGGGTGAAATGGAACCGGCTCGATGCGCCACAGATCGCTGAACTTCACCTCCACATTTCCCTCCTGAGCGAACCGGCGGGCGGCATCCTGGGCTTCCTGCCACATCTCGGCCAGGCGCTCGGCGTCCAGGTGGCGCTGGTCCAGGATGATGGCACATTCCTCCACCACTGAGGTGGCGATACCAGGCCGGGTCGTGCAACTGCCTATGGTGCAGAAACCGCCCCATCGGGCCGCGATGGAGTAGATCTCCTGGGCCATCTTGCCGGCGGCCAGGAAGGCGTCCCGCCGCCTGTCCATTGGCGTGGCCCCGGAGTGGGCCGCCTGACCCGTGAACCTGACTATGTGCCGCTCCACGCCCAAGGTGCCCAGCACAGCGCCCAGCGGCAGACCCAGACCCTCCAGCACGGGCCCCTGCTCGATGTGCAGCTCGATGTAGGCCGCGGCTCCCCGGAGTTCCCCTCGGGCCTCGGCCACACGATCCAGGTCGATCCCATAGGCCTTGAGTACATCGGGCAGGGCCACGCCCTTCCCGTCGGCTAGGCCGCGTACCTCATCCGGGTTCAGACTGCCGGCGGCCGCGCTCGACCCAAAGAGGCTACGCCCAAAGCGGGCACCCTCCTCGTCGGCCCAGTCCACCAGGCGCACCGTCACCGGCGGCCTGCCGCCACACTCGGCGTGGATCCGGCGCAGCACCTCAAGGCCTGCCAGCACATTGAGGCAACCGTCCAGCCAGCCCCCGTTCGGCACCGAGTCCATGTGCCCTCCGATCAGGAGGGCCTTCTCCGACGCGCCGGCCAGGGTTGCCCAGAGGTTGCCGGCCTCATCCCTGTGCACCTCAACGGGCAGATCGGCCATCCTATCTTTCAGCCAGGACCGAGCCTTGGCCCAGGTTTCGGTGAAGGCCACTCGCTGTGCGCCGTGCTCATCGGAAGTGAGAGACCGCAGATCCTTGAGCTCCTGGACGGTGCGGGCCGGGTTCAACGCCTTCACGCTTCCCTCTCCTCCTGGCCCGAGACTCAGGAATGCGTGGGCTCGCGCCGGAGGAACCGGCCTCGACCTGGATCGCCCACAAATCGGCCGTCGCGAACCGCGATCTTCCCCCGCACCGTAACGATGGACGGCCGTCCGTCAATCTCCATGCCCTCAAACGCGCTGTAGTCAACGTTCATGACCTGGGTCTTGGCCGAAAGCGTGCCCCGGTAACCGGGGTCGTAGATGACCAGATCGGCGTCGCTTCCCACTGCGATCGTGCCCTTTCTCGGAAACAGACCAAAGAGTTTGGCCGCGCGGGTGCTGGCCGCGTCCACAAAGCGATGGATGTCGAGGTGGCCGCGGCTCACCCCGTAGGTGTAGAGCAGGTTCACGCGATCCTCGATGGCGGGCATGCCGTTTGGGATCTTGGTGAAGTCCCCCCTGCCCATCTCCTTCTGGCCCTGGAAGTCGAAGGGCGCGTGGTCGGTGCCGACTGTGTCAATGAACCCCTGCGCAAGAGCGTCCCAGAGCGTCTCCAAGTTCCGCTTCTCGCGCAGCGGCGGCGACATCACATACTTGGCCCCTTCAAACCCGGGCCGTTCAGCGTAGGTCTTGTCGAGGATCAGGTGGGGGATGACCGACTCGATGTGGATACGCACGCCCTGGGATTTGGCCTCCAGCGCGACCCGCAGGGCCGGCTCGCACGATAGGTGCACAACATAGCCGCAAGCACCGGTGGCGGCCAGGAAGGTGGCGAAGTGGTACGTGCCCTCAGCCTCCACCGCTTCCGGGCGGCTCGCTTCGTGCCACTCTGGGCCGGTCTTGCCCTCGGTCACCAGCCGTTGCTGGAGGCGTGAAACAAGCTCCGCGTTCTCGCAGTGGGCCGTGACGATGACGCCCAGCTCCTTGGCCAGAGTGAGCGTCCTGAACAGCTCGTCGTCTTCTACTCCAAGGAAGTTCTTGTAGGCCAGGAATACCTTGAAGGAGGTGGTGCCGTCTTGGACGATCTGGCGGAGCGCCGCTGCGGTTCGGTCGTCGAACTTGGCGACCGACATGTGAAACGAGTAGTCGCATGCGCTGTGGCCCTCGGCCTTGGACTTCCACAACGCATACCCCTCCAGCGCGTCCTCGGCTCTGGTGGGGCAGCACATCTCGATGTAGGTAGTGGTGCCTCCCACCAGAGCCGCCTGACTGGCGGTGGTGTGCGTATCCTTGCTGAATGTCCCCATGAAGGGGAGGTAGGCGTGGACATGGGGGTCAATGAAACCGGGAAACACGTACTGCCCGCCGGCATCCACCACCTCGGTACCAGGAGGGACCTCGAGGTTCTTCCCGATGCGCGTGATCGTCTCGTCCTCAACGTAGATATCGGCCCGATAGCGCGAATCAGCCGTGAGGATCTCTCCGTTCTTGACAAGCAGCGGCATGTGATCACCCCACAGGTGCCCTGTCCTGACACCTTCTGCGCCGCAGAGGACCGGTCCTTTCCTTGGAGCAAAAAGACCGGATAGACGAGGCGGCCGCCATCAGGCGGCCGCCTCACACTATCAACCGGCAGGAATCGAAACCGGCCCGTCTAGCTCTTTATGCCCCGCTCCTCGGGCGTCCCAGGCAGCAGGTTGTCCAGGATAAGCCCGAATATCGCGGCCACCGCCATGCCGGTGGACCCGATGATGTTGATCATATCGGCCAGCCACGGTGCCCAGGCGATGGCCACCCTCCTGGCCTCGAAGCCCATCTCCGGCACGCCGCCGAAGTAGGCCGGCAGGCTCAGGCCCATGAAGAGAGAGAACCCGATGATCAGCAGATTCCGGTCGCTGCGCAGATCTGCCCGGGCCACCTGCTGCACGCCGATCGCGGCGATAAGACCGAACAGCGCGCAGTACATCGCGCCCACGACCGGCCGGGGCAGCGTCGCGACCAGCGCCCCGAACTTGGCGAAGATCCCAAAGAAGATGAGGATGAACGCCCCGATGGTCACCACGTATCGGCTGGCCACACGCGTGATACCGATCAGGCCGATGTTCTCGGAGTAGCTGGTGCTGGAGAAGCCACCGAAGATCCCCGTGAAGAAGCAGCCCACACCCTCGGCGCGGATGCCACGACTGATCGTCTGCTCGCTCGGGTCTGGGAGCCGGCTCATGTACGATACCGAGTGGTAGTCGCCGAACGACTCAATCATCGAGGCCAGATAGCTGGCCAGGATGGCCAGGAAGAATGCCAGGCTGAACTTGGGCCATCCCCACGGGAAGATCCAGCCGACCCCCTCGCCCCACGGCGGCCGGAACCACGGCGACGCCGCTACCCCTGCCAGGTTGACATAGGCCGGGTGCTTGGGATCGAACGTCCCGATTGAGCTGAAGAGGAGGGAGACACCCCAACCAATGGCCGCTGCCAGCAGAATGGGAAACAGCCGGAACACGAGACTGGTACGGGACAGGAACTGCGAGAACCAGAAGATACAGATGATCACCAGCGCGGAGATGGGCCAGAACAGACCGGCCATCGGCGCGCCAACCTTGAACAGCGCCAGTCCGATCAGCATGATCACCGGCCCGATCACCACCGGGCTGATGTACCGGCGCAGCTTACCGACCCAGCCGAACTGGCCGACCGCCGCCTCGACTACCGCGCCGCTCATGATGGCGCCGGCGATGTACTGCATGACGGTAGCAGGACCGGCACCCTTGTGCGCGCCTATGATCGCGAAGAACGGTCCGAGGAACGAGAACGAAACGCCCTGCACGATCGGGAGCCGGGTCCCCCAGTGTACCTGCAGCAGGGTCACGAGACCGGAGGCCAGCATGACGGCGCCGATCAGCGTCGCGATCTGGTGCGCGTTCATCCCCATTGCCGGTCCCAAGAGTAGCGGGACGGACACAGTTGCCCCAAACATAGTCAGAACATGTTGGGCGCCCAGGAAGAAGGCTCTGCCAAACGGGCGGGGGATGTCGTCAACGCTGTAGATGAGATCCCCTCTTCGCACTTCCGCTGCCATCCATTCGCCTCCCTTCGTGGTCAGAATCCGCCCATTCCGACTTTCCCATCCACCCCCTCTCCATCAGGAATTGCAGAAGCCACACAGGAATCGTGCAACCGTTCGACGCTGCGCAGGAGTTCCCTGCTGATCTAGCTCTCGGCCTCCGGTGATGCCCGGTCCTGACGCCCGGCCCCCCTGCGCCGCGGCAGCCTGCGCTCCAGCATCTCCAGCGCATCCTGCACCTCTCCTACCACCACCTCTCGCCAGTAGGCGCCCACGCGCCCGATCTGCCGGTACTTGTGGTAGCGCCGGCGCAGCAACCTGTCCGTGGACTGGTGGCGAAGGGCGCCCAGCGCCACGCGAAGGTGCCGGCGCACGGATTCGGCAGCGGCATCAGGATCGGCGTGCGCCCCGCCGGGCGGCTCCGGCACGATCTCGTCAATCACTCCCAGCTTCAGCAGGTCGGGCGCCGTCAGCTTGAGCGCGGCCGCGAGATCCTCGGCACGCGTAACGTCCCTGTAGAGGATGGCGGATGCACCCTCGGGCGAGATGACCGAGAAGTACGCGTGCTCCAGCATCATCACCCGGTCGCCCACCGCCAGCGCCAGCGCGCCGCCGCTGCCGCCTTCACCGATGACCACCGCCACGATCGGCGTGGGCAGAAGCGCCATCGCCTGCAGGTCGTGGGCCAGTGCCTGGGCGATCCCCCGTTGCTCGGCCTCGTACCCCGGGTAAGCGCCCGGGGTGTCAATCAGGGTCACCAGCGGCAGGCGGAACTTGGCGGCCAGGTTCATGAGGCGTAGCGCCTCGCGGTAGCCTTCGGGGTAGGCCATACCCCGGCGGCGCGCGGACGCCTCTTCCGGGGTGGCGCCGCGCTCCTGACCGATCACGACCACGGTCTGGCCGTCGAGCTCGCCCAGCCCGCCGACAATCGCCGGGTCGTCGCCGAACTGGCGGTCTCCATGCAGCTCGACGAATCGGGAGAACAGGCGCCGTATGTAGAACAACGCGGTCGGGCGATCCGGCCGTCGGGCGACCTGGACGATCTCCCAGGCCGGCCGATCTGCTGCCCGGGTTGTGGCGCGGGCAGGCAGGCGGCCCGCGGCCCGGCGCGCGGGAGGAGGCCTCCGCATGTGGTGCACCAGGCCTGAGACCACCTCGCGCAGTGCGCGCCGGTCAACCAGCATATCCACCATGCCTCCGGCGAAGAGCCGCTCGGCGCGGTGCGATCCCGGAGGCAGGGTCTCGCCGATCGTTGCCTCGATGACGCGCGGCCCTATGAACCCGATCTGCGCCCCGGGCTCCGCGACCAGCACGTCGCCCAGAGAGGCGAAGCTCGCGGCCACGCCCCCAAACGTGGGGTGGGCGAGCACCGAGATGTGAGCCAGTCCGGCGGCGTGATGGTGCCCGCGCGCCGCCGCGGTTTTGGCCATCTGCATCAGGGAAAGCATCCCTTCCTGCATCCGGGCGCCGCCGCTGGACGTGACAGACACCACCGGCCAGCGGCGCCGGGTGGCGACCTCGAACGCGTCGGCGATCTTCTCGCCAACCACCGAGCCCATCGTCCCTCCGAGAAACGCGAAATCGAAAACAGCCAGGACCACCGGCAGCCCGTCTATCCGGGCAACCCCGGTCACCACCGCCTCGCGCAGTCCGGTCTGCTTGCGGGCATCGAGCAGCCGCGCCCGGTAGGCGCGCTGATCCGTGAACTTGAGCGGGTCCACCGACACCAGGCCGCGGGTAAGTTCCTTGAACGTCCGCGGGTCGGCCAGGGCCTCGATCCGGTCGCGGGCCGGCATGGAGAGGTGCCACCCGCACGAGGGGCACAGCCACAGGGCAGACCGCAGCGTGCCGAGGGCGGTCTCGGTCTGACATTCCGGACAGCGTTCGGTTTCAGCCATGGCGCGGCCTCTCTGGACTGGGGATCCTAGATTGCGCCGGCGCGGCGCATGCCTTCAACCGCCTCGGCGTCGTAGCCCAGCTCCGCCAGGATTGCGGCGGTGTGCTCTCCCAGCACCGGCGGCGGCGAAACAATGCGCCCCGGGGTCGCCGAGAGTTTCACCGGAACGCCTGTCTGCCTGATCCGACCGGCTCGCGGGTGATCCATCTCCACCACCATGGCCCTGTGTTGCACCTGGGGGTCGCTGAAGAGGTCCGAGAGCAGGTAGATGGGGCCGCAGGGCACCCCGGCCTCCTCGAGCATGGCCACCCAGTCGGCTGTCGCGCGAGCGGCGAAGAGTTCCTCCAGGCGCGCGATCAGCACGTCCCGGTGCGCCACGCGGTCCGGATTGGCGCGAAACCGGGGATCGTCGGCCATCTCCGGAGCCCCTACCGCAACCACGAACCGGCCCCAGATCGCCTCGCTGCCCACGGCTACGTTGACGTACCCATCCCGCGTCCGAAACGCCTGGTAGGGAACGATGGACGGGTGCGCGCTGCCCAGGCGCTTCGGGTTCTCGCCGGTGGCGAAGTAGTGGCCGGCCTGGTAGGTCATCCATGCCACCTGGCCGTCCAGCATGGAAACGTCCACCAGTTGGCCCCTTCCGGTGCGGTCGCGCACGCGCAGCGCCGCCAGGATTCCGTAGGCCGCAAACATGCCGGCGGCGATGTCGGTCACGGCGACCCCCACCTTCACCGGCGGCCCACCCTCCTCACCGGTGATGCCCATCAGGCCGCCCATGCCCTGGAGGATGAGGTCGTAGGCCGTGCGCTCGCGGTAGGGACCGTCCTGCCCGAACCCAGAGATGGAGCAGTAGACCAAGCCGGGATTCAGCGTGCGCACGGCGGGATAGGCGAACCCCAGGCGCTCCATGATGCCGGGGCGAAAGTTCTCCACCAGCACGTCCGCCCGCGCGATGAGCCGGCCCAGCACCTGTTGACCCTCGGGCGTCTTCAAGTCCAGGGTGAGGCTCTCCTTGTTGCGGTTGATACCCAGGAAGTAGGCGCTTTCACCGGCGATGAACGGAGGTCCCCACCCTCGGGTATCATCTCCGCCGGTGGGGACCTCGATCTTGATCACGCGGGCGCCGAAATCGCCCAGCATGAGGGTGCAGTACGGCCCGGCCAGCGCCCGGGTCAGGTCAACGACCAGGAGGCCTTCCAGGGGAGTCTTCATCAGCAGCGGGCGCCCGCTTCGTCTTCTACGCTTCCACAAACCCCACGAAACGGCAGAACGCCGCCTCGCCACCCTTGAACCGGAACGGGAAGCAGCCCACCCAGACGCGCTGGTTAAGGATCAGGTCAATGTCCCCGCCCACGTTCTCGATGTGGAACACGCCCTTGGGGAAGAGCCGGGTGTGCGTGGCCTGGTAGTCCTTCGGCCAGGGGAACGCCTGGTCCATCGTCATGCCGATCTTGGCCTCTACCTCGGGGATCAGGTCGCGGCGGGCGTCACGCACCTTGGTGTTGAACGGGTGATCGGTCGAGATGGCGTCCACGGCCATCCAGCGGATCCCGCGATCGAGCACCCAGTCGCAGAACTCGGCCTGCGGCCCGGGATGGCGCAGGAACGCCCGGGGCAGGTCGGCCCGGGCGTCGGCGTGCTGCTTCTTGGTGTGCTCGGACCAGTCCTCGTTGTAGTAGGCGTGATAGCCGGTGTGGATGACCAGGATGTCGCCGCGCTCGATCTTGGTGTTGTACTTCTTCTCCCACTGCTCGAAGTGCTTCGGGCCGTAGATCTCGTAGTCGCCAATCCCAAACTGCGCCAGGTCCACGATGCACGCTGGGCCCACAAGGGCGCCGATCGGGATCCCTGCCACGTCCGGCCCCGGGTCGTTGAAGTGCAGCGGCGCGTCGAGGTGCGTGGCGATGTGGTTGGTCGAGCTGATGTGCTGGGCGTTCACGCCCTCGAAGGCCATCTTCTTGACCCACTTGATGGTGGGACCTTCGTAGTAGGCAAAGGGCGGCGAATCCACGCTGAAGTTCTGCGAAAGATCCAGGACCCGTGCTTTTGACAGATCAAACGACTTCATCCGTTCACCTCCATCTGGGGCTTCTCAGTCCGTCGGTTGGTTCTTCGGCGGCGGCGGCGCCATGCCTGCTGCGCCCCGGCCGGAATCTGAAGGGAAACAACGCCGCCGCGGGTAATCCGTAGCCATCACGGCGCCGGTGGCGGGCGTGCACGCCCCGGCCGCGGGGCGCAGTTCCCGAGGTGAGCGCTTTGGACCTCATCATCAGGCAGGCAACGGTCGCGGGCGCGGCGCAACCCATGGACATCGGCATCCGCGGTGAGTGGATCGCGCGGATCGGCCCCGCGATCGAGGAGACCTCGCCCCACGAGATTGACGCCGCCGGCCGAATGGTCACTCCGTCGCTGGTCGAGACGCACGTCCATCTCGACGCCGCACTTACCGTGGGCCAGCCCCGCCACAACCTCACCGGCTCGCTGTTCGAGGGGATCGAGATCTGGAGCGAGCGGGTCAAGACGCTCACGCGCGAGGACGTGATCCGCCGGGCGGACCAGGCCATTCGCTGGATGCTGGCCTGCGGCGTTACCCACATCCGCACGCACGTGGATGTGTGCGATCCGGCGCTGGTGGCCCTGGGGGCGCTGCTCGAGGTCCGCGAGGCCTGGCGGGGTGTGGTCACGATCCAGATAGTGGCCTTCCCGCAGCAGGGCATCTACTCGTTCCCTGACGGCGAGGCGCTGATGGTCCAAGCGCTGGATCTCGGGGCAGACGTGGTGGGGGGCATCCCGCACTACGAGTGGACGCGCGAGTACGGCGAGCGCGACGTCAAGACCGTGCTGCGCCTGGCCGCGGAGCGTGGGCTGCGGGCCGACCTGCACTGCGACGAGACCGACGACGACCAGAGTCGGTTCCTCGAGGTGGTGGCGGCCGAGACCATCCGGCTGGGCCTACAGGGCCGCGTGACAGCCGGCCACGCCACCGCGATGCACTCCTACAACAACGCCTATGCCCACCGCTTGATCCGCTGGATACGGCAGGCAGGCGTGCACATCGTCACCAATCCCCTCGACAACTCGGTATTGCAGGGCCGGTTCGATGCCTACCCCATCCGGCGCGGGTTCACGCGGGTCAAGGAGTTGCTGGCCGGGGGTATCAACGTGTGCATAGGGCACGACTCGATCATGGATCCCTGGTACCCGCTTGGGACCGGCGATCCCATGCAGGCGTGCTTCGTGATGGCGCACTACGGGCAGATGTCGGGATACGAGGAGGTGCGCGCCCTCCTGGAGATGGTGACGACGCGCGCGGCCGCCTGCTTCGGGCTGGACCAGTACGGCCTGGCCGAGGGCTGCGGGGCCGACCTGGTGGTGTGGGACGCGCCGACGCCCGAGGACGCCGTGCGGCGCATCGCCCCACGCCTGGCGGTCATCTCGCGCGGCCGGGTGGTGGCGCGGACGACACCGGCCCGGTCAGAGGTTATCCTGCGCGGGACCCCAGAGGCGGTCACATTTCAGCCATGACCGGCAGCGCACCAGGGGTCAGGTTAGTCCCCTTCTGCGGCCATCCGGACCACCGGCTCCACAAGGCGAGGACCGCTCCTGATGCGGACAGGCCTGACGCCCTTTGCCGGCCTACCTGACCTGGTAACCGGACGGACTTCCAGATCGTATCCTGCTGCCCCGTACACCTGCGCCAGCTTTTCCAGCCCAGGCAGCACCTTACCCCTCTCAATCTTTGCAAGCTCAGGCGGCGACATCCCGGCCGAGGTGGCGGCTTCCCGCTGCGTCAATCCGCACCGCCTGCGCAGTTCAATCAACTGCCGGGCAATCTCGTACTCTGGAGCCAGCCGCTCGAATGCGGCCCTAAACCCGGGATCGACCAGTTCCCTCTCAAGCCAGTACCGCCAGCTCACGCTCGGGGGTACCTTCCGCACGCGCCTCACTCATGTCACCTCGCAGCACTTCTCGCTCGCCAGTCTCGTTTGCGCGCCTTTGCAGTCCTTAGATCGTGGTCCGGTATTTCCCGTCCGCCCTTCGCCAGTCCATGGAGGACGACGAATCTGTGTCCCTGGGCCACGGAGTAGAGCATTCGCCTATCGCTCCCCACTGCCCGCATCTCCCAGATGCCTTGGCCCGCAGGAGCCACATGTGGCCTGCCTACATCCAGACCGTACTCCTCAAGCAACCGAGCTACATGAGCAAATCGCGCCTGAACCTCCTTCGGCTGACGGCTCAGCCACTCCTCGGCAGGCCTGCGGCCGGACGGTGTCCGGTAGAACTCCACCGTCCATTTCACGATGCTCCTCCCGAGTGTAGGGGCAAGAAGAGATTAGCAAATAAGCTAATTCAGGGCAAGCGCTGGCGTTGGGGCTCTTGATAGCGTGTCACCATCAAGCATCGGCACATCCCAGGAGGATTTGCGGTGTCAGGCCGATGATGGGTGGTAAGTCCACGGGCGCCGGGCGGCCCTGCCGGTCCCTACTCGACCTCCAGGATCATCTCAATCTCCACCGCGATCCCCCGCGGCAGCGCGTTCATCCCGACCGCCGATCGGGCGTGGCGCCCGGCATCCCCGTACAGCTCCACCAGCAGGTCTGAGGCACCGTTGATCACCTCGGGCTGCTGCCCGAATTCCGGCACGCAGTTGACCATGCCCAGCAGCTTCACCACCCGCTTCACGCGGTCGAGGTCGCCGAGCGCTTCCTTCACGGAAGCCAGGCAGTTGAGCGCCACCAGCCGGGCGGCCTGGTAGCCTTCCTCCACCGTCAGGTCCGCGCCGACCTTGCCGACGAACTGCAGCTTCCCATCACGGTAGGGACCGTGCCCTGACACGAACAGCAGGTTCCCCGTGCGCACGATGCGGACGTAGTTTGCGACGGGCCTGGGCGCGCTCGGAAGCTCCAGTCCCATCTCGGCAAGCTTGGCCTCGACCTTCATCTCATAACACCTCCGTCAGAGTCTTCCAGTTACACCTTACGTCGCGAGCTCGGCCATCGCTTCCAATGCCTGTTCGAAGCAGGCCATCGGCGGCCGCACCAGCCCGGCCCCGACCTGACCGACACCCGGCATCCTGTGCGCTATCCCGGTGTTGATGCGCGGGGTGATGCCGGTGCGCACTACCTTGCGGATGTCAATGCCGGTCGGGGTGCCGCGGAAGTCCAGCGGCGGCAGGCCGAACGCTGGGTTCTCGCCGACGGTGATCTCGTACATCTCCAGGGTCGCGGCCGCCGCTTCTGCCGGGGTCCCGCCCACGAACTTCACGATGGCAGGTGCCGCGGCCATGGCGAACGCGCCGATGCCCGCGGTCTCCGTGATCGTCGAGTCGCCGATGTCGGGGTTGGCGTCGGCGGATGAAAACCCGGGGAAGTACAGCCCGACCGGCACCGTGGCCGGGGCGGTGAACCAGCGATCGCCCAGGCCCGAGACCCGGACGCCGAAATCGGTGCCGTTGCGCGCCATGCACGTGACCACCGTGCTGCCGGCAATCCCTTGCGCTGCGTCCATGGTGGCCTTGCACGCGGCCATGACCGGGTTGAGCACCGCCAGATCGTTGTCGGCGAAGTAGCGCAGCACCTGCTCCAGCGTCTCAGGAGAGAGACCTACGCGGGCGAGGTGCGGCGCGAGCAGGCGGCCGAAAATTGCCGATCCGGCCCGGTTGCGGTTGTGGCCCTCGTCGCCCATGGTGAGCTGCTGCGCGATCAGGGCTTTCATGTCTAACCCCCCGGCGCGCCGCAGGGCTTCGCCGACCGCCGGCGCCAGGGTCCCGTTGATCCAGCGCAGCCGCGCGAGAACCTCCTCGCTGTAGGCGCCGTAGCGCAGCACCTTACCGTAGCCTTCGTTGAAGTTAGAGTACGCCCGATTGCCGGCCGCGCGGTTCTCAATGATGTAGACCGGCATAGAGGCGGTGGTCACGCCGGCCATCGGCCCCACCGCGGCGTGGTGATGGCACGGTTCAAAGCGGACCGCGCCCTGCTCCACCAGCGCCACCGCCTCGGCCTCGGTTTCCGCGCGGCCCTCGATGATCAGCCCGCCGATGATCGCGCCGCGCAGCGGGCCGGACATGCGCTCCCAGGCAATCGGCGGCCCCGCGTGAAGGATCAGATCCGGCGCCATCCCCGGGATGAGATCGAGCGCGCGGCCGACACCCACCAGAACCGGCTGCGCGGCAAGGATGCGGCCCAGTGCTTCCTGATTCGCGGCGTTGATGTCCACGGCACTATGCCTCCAGTTTGTCCAGCAGATCCAGCAGGTGTTGCTTCCCCCCGGCCGGTGGCTGCCAGTCCACGGAGACCACCGGCACACCTTGGGCCTGGAGACTCTCGGCGAACAACTCCAGCCCGACGTTGATGACCGCGGGCCGCGTCCCAAGCAGCGCGCTGACCGGCCCGACATCGGGCCATGCCGGCGCCGCGGCGGAGGCGGCAATGACCTTCTGCGTGTGGCGGGCTTCCCGCGCCCCGCGCGTCTCTACTATCAGTCGCGCGAGGTGCACCGCCTGCGCGTTGCTCTCCCCAACCAGCACCCCGGCCTCGACCAGCGCCGCGCGTTGCGCGCCGGCGCCCTGCGGATCGTCGTCGGTGCCACACACCGAACCCACGACAGCGAGGTGCCGCCCCTCACGGAACGCCAGCTCGCGGACCTCCCGGACTACCGGCGCGAGCGCCCCGGCGGGATCGGGGTGGGCGCCGTAGCCCAGAACCACGTCCAGCAGCACGATCGCCGTCTCTGGATCGGCGGCCTCCTGACGCAGGCGCGCCAGCCGCAGTGTGGGATCAAGCATCGGGTGAAGACGGCCCTGCGTGAACTCGTCCCCACCCATGTCAATCACGGTGTGCTCCCGGCTGCGCGTCACCGGTTCAAGCGCCTCCTTTGGATCTGCGGGAGAGTTCGAGTAGATGGCGCCCAGGTACGGCCGCAGCAACACCAGCGCCTCGTAGCAGAGGGTGCCGCCGCTGTAGAGGCCGCGCAGATACCGCTGCCCGCCGGAGAGCCGTCCGGACTCCTGCTCGGGCAGCGATCGCATCGGCGGTAGGGCCGCCTCAGTGCCGCAGGCCAGTTGCACCGCGCGACACGCGGCCTCCTCCAGGGTCGCGGCGCCCTGTACCCGCCCGGTGGGTTCCACTGTGGCGCCGACGAAGGCGGCGACGACCGGCTTGCTGCAGGCGGCGGCCGCGGCCAGGATCTTGCCGGCCACCTCGGGCGCGGGCGGCTTGCTCACCAGAACGATCACGTCGGTACCGGGGTCGAGCTCCAGCGCCCGCAGGCCCGCCAGCATGGTTGCCCCGCCGACGGCCGAGGAGAGGTCGCGCCCGCCGGTGCCAATCGCGTGCGTGATCCCGCCGCCCAGCCGGTGGATCAGCGAGGTAACCTCCTGCAGCCCGGTGCCGGCCGCGCCGACCAATCCGATGCGTCCGGCGCGGATCCGATTGGCGAAGCCGAGCGCGGCGCCGCCGATGATCGCAGTGCCGCAGTCTGGGCCCATCATGAGCAGTCCCTGTTCGCGGCTGCGCGCCTTCAGGGCGATCTCATGCTCGATGGGGACATTGTCCGAGAATAGGAGGACGTGCAGACCGGCATCCAGGGCCTCGCGCGCCACCGAGTACGCGAACCGACCAGGGACCGAGATCAGGGCGATCGTGGCCTCGGGAAGGGCACGCGCGGCCGAGGCAACCGTCTTGGGGCGGTAGGTATCACCAGCCGTTGACACCCGGCGGCGGGTGAGCACCTCTACGGCGAACGAGGCGGCCGCCTGCGCCTCCGCCTCCGATGCCGCCCGGGCAACGATCGCCAAATCGTCCGCCCGTGCCCCGGCGAGCCCTGGGAACTCCAACCCGCCTGCGCGCAGGATCTCCTTGTTCGCATCGGTCGCCATGACGACGCCGACGTCCTCCACGCCGGGCAGATCGCGCGCCTCGCGCTGCGCCAGCATCAGCGCCACGGAGTCGTAGTAGGTGCTGCGACGGACCTCACCGTAGATTGGCACGGCGCCTCCTGTGAAGCTTGGGGATCAGGCCTAGCGGGATGCGACGCCCACGAGCGATGCCGACTGCTGGAGCATCGCCACCGCGCGGTTCAACGGCGCGTCGCCAGGACTTCCGATCAGTGCTCCCCCAGTGGCAACCTCCACGTCCGGCGCCAGCCCGCGGCCTTCGATGTCGCGGCCCAAAGGGGTCAGATACCGCGACACGGTCAGCCGCAGCCCGCTGCCGTCGCGCAGGCGGTAAACCGCCTGCACCGTGGCCTTGCCGTACGTCCGCGTGCCCACGATCTTGATGCCGGCATCCTGCAGCGCCCCGGCCACGACCTCGGAGGAGCTGGCGCTCCCGCGATCCACCAGCACCACCAGCGGGCCGGTGTGCTTGGGAGCGCGCGGACGGACGGTGTACGTGATCGTACCGCCCCGGCCGTAGTCTAAGGTCACCACCACCCCCCGTTCCAGAAAGTGGCTGGCGACGTTCACCGAGGCGTCCACCAGGCCGCCGGGATTGCCCCGCAGGTCGAGCACCAGGCCCTTGGCCCCTTGCTCGAGGAGCTCGCGCAGTCCGGATGCGACCATCTCGGACGACGCCTGGTTGAACTGCGTGATCCGCAGGTACCCGATTCCGGAAGCCAGCACGCGGGTTGCCACCACACGCTGCATTATGCGGCGCCGGATAAGCGTCACGGACAGCGGCGCCGTGGCCCCCAGGCGCTGTATCGTCAGAGAGACCTCCGACCCCTCTGCGCCGCGTATCATCTGGCTCACCCGCTCGAGTAACAGCCCGGCGGTCGGTACACCATCTACCGCGAGAATGACGTCGCCGGCACGAAGCCCGGACTCGATCGCGGGTGACTCCTCCAGCACCTCCGTGATGACCGCCCCTCCGGCCCGCTCCTCGATGACGATACCGATGCCGACGAACTCATCCCCGCGGATCCAGTTGTTCAGTTGGACGAGGGCATCCGGTGAGAAGAAGGCGCTGTTGGGATCACCTAGCGCGGCCACCATGCCCGAGATCGCCGCGTAGACAACGGCAATCGGCCGGGCGCGGGCGAGCATTTGTACCTGCGCGATGCGGTACAGGAACTGTTCGAGGTCGCCCCGCTCATCCCCGGTGACAATCAGGGCACTCAGGGAGGCAGGGTTCTGCCCCTCCTCCCGCAGCAGGCCGCGCAACCCGGCGTCGGCGCCGCGCAGCAGGGTCTCCGATGAAGGTAGGAACAGGCTCTCTTCCCGCAGGGTGCGGTAGCTCTCGAGGAAGAGCCCGACGCCGATGTCGGCGGGTTGGGCAAGAGCAGGAGCAACCGGAACCCCGACCGCCAGGATCAGGGCCAGTAGAATCGGCAGGAGCCGGTTGCGCATACGCATGCCCTAGATCGCCCCGTCCACCAACGATCGCCCGAGCGCGTACCTCAGCGACAGCACCGCTGCCAGTTCGTCGAACTCCGCCCGGGCCAGCGTCACCTCGGCCGTCACCAGCGCCGTCTGCGCGTCCACCACCTCAAGGAAAGGCCCGGCCCCGGCGGCGTACCGCCCCTGCGCCAGGCGCAGCGACTCCTGTGCGAACGCAAGCCCCGCGCGGGCACTTGCTATGCGCGCCCGTGCGTCGAGTATCGCCAGATACGCGACAAAGCCTTGCTGTTGCAGCGTCAGGCGGGTGGTCTGGATGCGCTCGCGCACCGACGCCAGGGTGGCGGTGGCCTCCGCGACCTGGGCATCCACGCGGCCCGCATCCGAAAGCGGGAAGCTGATCGTGGTGCCTATAGAATAGGTGGTCTGCGTGGAGGGCGCGAAGGCCTGCGTGCCCCGGCCGTCTAGGGTCATCCGCAGGCCGCGGCCGGCTTGGGCCAGGGCCAGGGCCGCCTCCGCGGCCTCGATCTCGGCCAGCGCCCGGCGCACCTCTGACCGTTCCTCTATGAGCGCGGGCAGGCCCGCCGGCGTGATCGTCAGCCCAGGGACCGCGGGCGCAGGCGCAACCGCCACGGGCGAGGGCGGCGCTTGCCCCAGGACGACGTTCAGCGCTGCCTTGGCTTGATCCACCGCGTTGCGGGCAACGAGCAGCTCACCTTCGGCAGCGGCCAGCCCTGCCTGCGCGCGCACCACGTCGGCCCGGGGTACAACGCCGGCACGGAACTGCCCCTCGGCCAGGCGCAGCGACTCACGGCTCTGGGCCATGACCTGTTCTCGCAGCCCCACCGTGCGCTCGGCGCGCAGAAGGTTCACATAGGCCTGGGCCACGCCGTTGGCCACGTCCTGGCGCGCGGCCTCCAGTGCCAGACGGGCGGCCTTGAGGTTCGCCTCGGCCTGCCGCACGGCGTGGCTAATCTGGCCGTTGTCGTAGAGAACGTAGCTGGCGGAGATCGATGTGGAGCTGGAAAAAGACGGGGTCGTGGTGGCAGTTCCGCCGCCGGCCGTCGCCGCGGTGCCCGACGCGGTGAAGGTTGGACCCCGGCCGGCGCGGGCCAGCGCGACCCTGGCTTCGGCAACCGCGATCGCCTGGCGCGCCGCCGCGATGGACGGGTTGCGCTGATCGGCCGCAGCGATCAGCTCGGCCAGCGTAGCCGGTCGGGCCGTGGGCGTCTGGGCCGCGGCCGGGCCGCACGATAACGAGAGCAAGACGAACGCGATTGGGAGCGCCAGGTAGCGCATTGAATCCTCCTAAACGGGTTCCCGGATCTTAGGACTTCATTCGTCGTTCCAGGTACCGAATCATCCTCTCGAAAGTCCTGGCGCGACGCTGCGCGCGCTCCTCGTCGGTGACGTCAGCTCCGGCACCGGCCCCACCCGGACCGAGACCTGCGCCCAGGCCTGCTCCACCGGCCCCCTGCCCTCCTGGGACTCCCTGCCCTCCCGGGACTCCCTGAGCCAGTGCGCGTTCCCGGAACTGCTTCCTGGCCTCTTCAAGAGCGGCGCGCTGCTCCGCCGTGAAGACCTCGCTGACGGCGCGCACAATCGCCATGGAGGCCTCCACGTCCGAGAGCGGCACGTCCTTCAACGCCTTGATGAACGGCAGAACCCTGGCGATCTGTTCCCGGGTCAGTCGGGTCTCGGGCTCGCGCTCCAGGGTTCGGATTGATAGTATCACCAGAAACCCGGGGTCGCGCGGTCGCTGGGGCTGGGCGGCCGGCCGGCTGCGGCCACAGTAGTAGACACCTGCCCCGGCCATCGCCACGACGGCCACTGTCACCCCGAACCAGGTCCAGAGTCGCTTCATCGCCTCTTACCCTCCCAGATCACCGTCGGGCTGTCGGCCCGCGGCCGTCCCTACTCGTGGCGCAACGCGACGATCGGATCCAGCCTGGCCGCGCGCTGCGCCGGGTATAGCCCAAAGAACACGCCCACCGCTACCGCGAACGCGAACGCCAGCAGCACCGCCTGCAGCGACAGCATCGTGGACCACCCCGCGAATCGGGTGATCAACCGCGAGCCCAGGACTCCCACGCCTATCCCAATCAACCCGCCGCCCACGCTGAGTGCCACCGACTCAACCAGAAACTGCAGCATGATGTCGCGGCGGCGTGCGCCCACCGCCATGCGGATCCCAATCTCGCGCGTCCGTTCGGTCACAGAGACGAGCATTATGTTCATGATACCGATGCCGCCCACGATCAGCGAGACCGCGGCGATCCCGCCCAGCAGCACGGTCATCGTCTGGGAGACGCTCGTGAACGTCTGGAGGATGTCTGCCTGGCTGCGCACCGTGAAATCGTTATCCTGGTGGGGAGCCAGGCGGTGGCGCTGGCGCAGCAGTTCCGTGATCGCCTCCTGCGCGGCGGGCATCTCCTCGGCCGAGGCCACCTGCACGTGGATTGTCCGGACGTGCGTCACGCCGAAGAGGCGGCGCTGCGCGGTTGTAAGTGGAACGAAGACAATATCGTCACGGTCGGAGAACGAGGTGGCGCCCTTCTCCTCCATGACACCGATTACCGTGAAGGTGATCCCGCGGATCTTGATGCGCTGGCCTATGGGTTCGGTGTCGGGGAGGAGCCGGTCGGCGACGGTCTTTCCGACCACCGCCACCTTGGCCCGGCTGCGCATGTCCGCCTCGGTGAAGAACTCACCCCGGGCAGGCCGGAAGTTGCGCACCTCCTGGAACTCCGGGGTAACACCCGAGATCTGGCTGATAGCGTTCTCGGCCCGGAAGACCACCTGCGCCTGCCGCGAGTACTCGGCGCTGATGCCGGTTACGCCGGGGGTCGCCTTACGGATCTCCTCGACATCTTCGATGTTCAGCGTCTGTACCGCGTCGCCCCGCACGATCCGGCCTAGCTGCACCTGCCCGGCAAAGACCGTCAGCAGGTTGCTGCCCAGCGCCTGCACCTGGTCGGTGACCGCGCGGCGGGCGCCCTGGCCGATCGCGACCATCGCTATCACCGCGCCGACCCCAATGATCACTCCCAGCGCCGTAAGGAGCGAGCGCAGTGGGTTTGCCGCCATAGCGCGCACCGCGATACGGAAGCTTGCTCCAATCGTCATGGCTGCGCCGGCCCCTCCGCAGCCACTGTGCGCGACCGCACCGGCTCATCGCTTACGATGTGGCCGTCTCGGAACAGGATGTGCCGGCGCGCGTGCGCGGCGATGTCGGCCTCGTGGGTAACCAGGACAATCGTGATGCCCTGCTGCGAGAGCCGATCGAAGACATCCATAATCTCGCCCGCGGTGGAGGAGTCGAGGTTGCCGGTCGGCTCGTCCGCCAGGATGATCGCAGGGCAGTTGACCAGCGCCCGGGCGATGGCGACACGCTGCTGCTCTCCTCCGGAAAGCTGTGTGGGCAGGTGCCCCGCCCGCGCGCCCAATCCCACCGAATCCAGCGCTGCGCGCGCGCGCGCCCGTCGGTCCGGGGCGCCGGCGTACACCAGCGGCAGCTCGACGTTCTCGATCGCCGGCGTGCGCGGCAGCAGGTTGTACGACTGAAACACGAAGCCCAGCCGCCGGTTGCGCAACCGCGCCAGCGCCTCGTCGCCCAGCGTGGTCACGTTGGTGCCGTCCAGCAGATAGGTACCGGCGGTAGGTCGGTCCAGGCAGCCCAGTATGTTCATGCAGGTGGACTTGCCCGATCCGCTGGGCCCCATGATCGCCACGAACTCGCCTGGCTCGATCGCAAGCGAGATGCCGCGGAGCGCGTGGACCTCCACCCCGTCCATGCGGTAGATCTTCTCGACGTTTCTAACAGTGATCAGCGACATTGGGAAAGCGTTAGCGCCTCACCGGCGGCCGACTCGGCATGAACGGGCTGGCCGGCTGCGATCGCGTGGCGTTGCCTCCCTGGCGGCGGGTGGGGCCCAGATAGACGGTCCGGCCCTGCTCGACGCCGCGGACGATCTCCACCTGCCGCCCGTCGGTAGCCCCGGTTTCGACCACCACCGGGGTAAGCTTTCCGTTCTCCACGATGATGAGGACCTTGGCATCCTGACCGCGCACCGCCTCCGCGGGCACGAGCAGCACGCCCTGCCGCTCGGTGATGATGAACTCGGCATCCAGGGTCATTCCCAGACGCAGCTCCCGGCCGGGGTCTTCGACCTCCACTATCACCTCATACTGGGTCACGTTCTGAACGACCGCGGCCTGCGGCGCGATGCGTGCCACCTTGCCGTTGAAGGTGCGCCGGGGCAGCGCGTCCGCGGTAACCCGCACAGCCAGCCCCGTCACGATATTGGCAATGTCGGATTCGTCCACACCGACTTCGGCCTGCACCACCTGAACGTCTGCAATCACCATCACGAGGGTACCGCCGGAGCCGGTGCCGCCGATCACGCTCTGTCCCACCTGCACTAGCTGGCGCGCAACGATCCCGGCTATCGGCGCCAGAATCCGCGCCTCGCCCAGTCGGTCGCGCGCCTGCGCCAGTTGCGCGCGGACGTTGCGGACCTGGGCCTCGGCCGCCACCACGTCCGCGGCCTGCACGCCCTCCTGCAGCAACGCGGCCCTGGCCTGCGCCAGCGCCGCCTCGGCCTGCCGGACCTGCGCGCGGGATACCTCGATCTCCTCGGGCCGGCTGCCCGTGGTGATCTCGCGCAGCCGTGCCTGCGCAGACCGGAGCTGCGCCTGGGCCACGTCATGCTGGTTCTGGACCTGATCGAGCTGCGCGCGGGAGATCAAACCGTCGGTGAACAGGTCGCGCGTTCTGGCCAGGTTCTGACGCGCCAGTTCCGCCGAGAGCTCGGCCTGCCGCAGGGCTTCCCGCGCCTGATCGAGCTGCTCGGGCCGCGAGCCGGCCACTACCTGCGCCAGGCGCGCCGCCGCGATGGCCAGCGAGGCCTCGGCCTCGACCACCCGCGTCTGCGTCTGCGCGCGGGTCAGGGCAAGCTGGCTGCGGGACTGCTCGAGCCGGGCCTGCGCCGAGGCGAGCTGCGCGGCCCGGGTCTCGTGTTCGGCCCGGGCATCGCGGTCGTCAATGACCACGAGCAGCCGGCCCTTGGACACACGGTCGCCTTCCTGCACGTGCACCTCGACCACGGTGCCGGTGGCGCGTGACCGGACCTCCACGTGCGAGTACGGCTTCAGAGTCCCGGTGGCCGACACGCTGTGGATCAGGCTGCCGCGCGCCACCCGCGCGGTGCGGGGTCCCTCATCAACCGGTGTCAGGGCCGCACGGCCGCGGTAGATCCAGGCCCCGCCGGCGAGGGTGACCAGCACAACCACAATGACGACGATACGCTTCACTCCGATCCTCCGGATGCAAGACTCTTGTTGTTTGACGCCGAGCTCAGGAGCCGCGTTGAGTCGCCTCAACCAGGAGCACGGCCTCGCCGTCCAGCACCGCCTCGTCTCGCTGGTTGACGCAGGACGTTCGGAGCCGAAGACGCCGCCGTTCGGCGTCGTAGGCGGTGACCTCGGCGGTCGCCGTGATTGTATCACCGATGCGGACCGGTTTGAGGAAGGTGAGGGTCTGGCTGAGGTAGATGCCCCCGGGACCGGGCAGGTGCATGCCCAGGACCGCCGAGATCAACCCGGCGGTCAGCATGCCGTGGGCGATCCGCCCGCCGAACCGACTGGCAGAGGCGAACTCGGGGTCCATGTGCAGCGGGTTGAGGTCTCCGGTCAGATGGGCGTATGCCTCGACATCGGCCTCGGTAATCACCCGGGTGGTTGAGGCCGTCTGTCCAGGCGTGAAGCTCATCGGGCGGTCCACCCCCCGTCCATCGTCAGTGCGGCCCCCGTGATCATGCCCGCGGCCTCCGAACAAAGGTACACCACCATCGCGGCAACCTCGTCGGGCTCGATCATGCGCTTGATCGCGTGGGGCTCAAGCATGATGCGCTGCACCACCTCGGCCTCCGGGATTCCGTGCACCCGTGCCTGGTCGGCGATCTGCCCCTCGACAAGCGGTGTGCGCACGTAGCCCGGGCAGATCGCATTCACGGTGATACCGTGCTCGGCCACCTCCCAGGCGGCGACCTTCGTGAAGCCTGCGACGCCGTGCTTGGCGGACACGTAGGCCGACTTGAACGGCGAGGCGACCAACCCGTGTGCCGAGGCGATGTTGACGATCCGGCCCCAGCGCCGGCGGATCATGTGCGGCAGCGCGTACTTGGTGCACAGGAATGTGCCGCGCAGCAGCACACCCACGAGCAGGTCCCACTTGTCCTCGGGATAGTCCACGATCGGCGCCACGTACTGCAACCCGGCGTTGTTGACCAGGATGTCCAGTCCTCCGAAGTCCGCCACGGCCACCTCCACCATGGCGCGCACGTCGTCGGAATGGGCGACATCCGTCCGCACGAAGCGCGCGACGCCGCCGGCGGTGACGATGGCGTCGGCGGCCTGCCGGCCCCGCACCGCGTGCAGGTCGGCGATGCAGACCGACGCACCGGCGCGGGCCAAGTCCTGAGCGATGGCCAACCCGATGCCGCTCGCGGCGCCGGTTACGACCGCGGACTTCCCCTCGAGAATGCCCATACCGCCCTCCTGCTAGAGCCGCAGGTACGCCTCCTTGACGTGCGGACTTTCGAGCAGGTCGCGGCCCGCACCCTGGAGGACGATCCGGCCGTTCTCCATCACGTAGGCCCGGCCGGCCAGGCGAAGGCTCTGCCGGACGTTCTGTTCGATGAGCAGCACCGAGACCCCGCTTTGGCTGACCTCGCGCAGGGCCGCAAAGACGGCCTGCACCATGAGCGGGCTCAACCCGTGGCTCGGCTCGTCCACCAGCAGCACCTCAGGCCGGCTCATCAGCGCCCGCGCGATCGCGACCATCTGCTGCTCCCCGCCCGACAGCGTGCCGGCGATCTGCGACCGCCGGTCGGCCAGGCGCGGGAACAACCGGTAGACCTCTGTCAGGGTCTGCGCGGCGCGCGCCCATGCCGCCGGACGGGCGAACGCCCCGAGCTCCAGGTTGTCCTGCACGGTCATCAGGGGGAACAGCTCGCGCGCCTCGGGCACGTGGGCGATGCCCCGCGCAACGATCTCGGACGGCCGCCGACCGGCGATCTCGGCCCCGCGAAACCGGATCGTCCCGCCGGTCGGGCGGATCAGCCCTGAGATCGTGCGCAGCAGCGTGGTCTTGCCGGCGCCGTTGGCGCCGATGAGGGCCACGAACTCGCCGTCGGCCACCTGCAGGTCCAGGCCCCAGAGCACCTGCACTTTGCCGTACCCGGCCTGCAGGCCGCGCACCTCAAGCACCGCCGGTCTCCTCCAAGCCCAGGTACGCCTCGATGACCCTCGGGTGACCCGTTACGTCCCGGTAGCTACCCTCGGCGATCTTCTCGCCGAAATCCATGACGATCACGCGGTCGGCCAGATCGCGGACCACCCGCATGACGTGCTCGATGAACAGCACCGCGACCCCGGTCTCACGCACGGAGCGGACCACGGCCAGCATCTCGTCGGCCTCGTGCGGCAGCAGCCCGGCCATCACCTCATCGAGCAGCAGCACGCGGGGCGAGGTGGCGATCGCGCGGGCCATCTCCACCCGCTTCTCCCAGGCCAGGGTGAGATCCCGCGCCGGCATCGCGGCCCGGCCGGCCAGGCCCGTGAGGGCGAGCACCTCGTCGGTCCGCCTGCGCGCCTCGGCGAGCGAGCGCTGGCGGCTGCCGAACAGCGCGCCAACCATGAGGTTGTCGCGGACCGTCATCTCGGGAAACGGCTGAACGACCTGGAACGCGCGGCCCAGGCCGAGGTGGCAGCGGTCCTCGGCCGGAAGGCGGGTGATATCAACGCCGTCGAGCACCATACGGCCCTCGTCGGCAGGAAAGACGCCGGAGAGCAGATTCAGCACGGTCGTCTTGCCGGCGCCGTTGGGGCCGATAATGGCTAGGATCTCCCCCGGATCGAGGTGGAAGTCGAGTCGCCGCACCGCCGCGACCCCACCGAACCGCTTGGAGAGGTTAGCCGCCGCCAGCAGCATCGCGCGACCGCCGATTCCAGAGGCTCACCAGCCCGCCCGGGAGGTAGAGGATGACCAGCATCAGGATCACTCCGTAGACCGCCAGGTACCCTTCGCGCAGCACCAGCCGTAGCCCCTCTTCAAGGATGCGCAGGATGATCGCGCCGAGCACCGGCCCGGCCGTCGTGTAGACCCCGCCGAAGATCGCGGTCGCCAGCGCGGTCACCGACAGCCCGATACCGAACGTGTCCTCCGGGATGACGAAGAACAACCGGCTAGTGGCGTAGGCGCCCACCATTCCGGTCAGGGCCGCCGACATGACAAAGGCCAGGAGCTTGGTCCGCACCACCCGCACGCCTAGGACCCGCGCGGTCAGCTCGCCCTGGCGGATCGCGGTGAAGGCGTAGTGGAGCCGGGTGTGGCGGACCGCCAGGCTGGCTGCGACCACGAGCAGCAGCACGCCGAGGCCCAGGTAGTAGAGCCCGGTCTGGTGCCCGCCCAGTAGCGGCGGCGCGGTCAGTCCCACCGCACCGCCGGTAAGATCCAGCGGCAGTTCCTTGAAGACCACCTTGACGACCTCGGCGAACGCCAGCGTGGCGATGGCGAAGTACAGCCCTTGCAGCCGCAGCGTGACGACCCCCAGACCCAGGCTGACCGCGCCGGCAACGAGCGGCCCCAGCAGGAACGCGACCGGAAGCGGCACACCGCGGAGCGCCGCCATCGTGTACGCGTAGGCGCCGAGCCCGAAGAACGCCGCCGACGCCAGCGAGAGCTGCCCGGTGCGTGCTTGAATGTCCCAGGCCAGGGCCACGGCCGCGTTGATGAGGACGAACGTCGCCACCTGCACCACGTACTGCTGGTAGCCGCCGGCCGGGGCCAGCGGCACCAGGAGCGCCACGACCAGCGCCGCCGGCCCGACCCACCTCATGCCGCCCTCCATGAGCGCCACACCAGCGTGAAAAAGATAAGCAGGAAGAAGACGGCCTCGGCCGCGCCGCCCCCGCCTGGGACGTAGGTGCGCACGAACGCCTCCGCGGTCGCCAGGACCAGCGACGCCCACAGTACCCCGGTCAGGTTCCCCAGGCCCGCCATGACGATGATCGCGAACGCCTTGAGGACGAACCCGAACCCCATGTGCGGGCTGGCTCCGATCCGCACCAGGACCATCGCACCGGCGATCGCGGCCAGCGCCGAGGCAATGCCGAAGGTAATCAGGTAGATACGGTCCACGTCCAACCCAACCAAGTGCGCGCCGGTACGGTTCTGTGCCACCGCGCGGATGCTCTTGCCGATGCCGGTCCGGTACAGAACGGCGTACATGCCGGCCAGCAGCGTGACCGATACCACCAGCGTGATCAGCGGGGCCACGCCTACCGAGACCGGGCCCAATGTCACCGCGGTGAGCTGGTAGGCGGTGTGGACCACGCGGGGCGTGGCGCCAAACGCCAGCACCGCCAGGTTCTGCAGCGTGATGCCGATCCCGAAGGTCAGCAGCAGCGCGTTGAGTTCGGGGGCGAGCAGCACGCGACGGATGCTGGCCTGGTAGATCACCCCGCCGGCCGCGAACATGACGGCGCCGGCAGGCACCAACGAGACAATGGGATCGATCCCGGCCAGCACGCTCAGCCAGTAGGCGACGAATGCGCCGACCATCAGGAACTCGCCGTGCGCGAAGTTCACGATGTGAAGCACCCCGACCGCCAGGGCCAGGCCGGCCGATGCCAACGCGTAGGTCCCGCTCTGAATCAGCGCGTTGGCCAGGGTCTGAAGGAAGAGGTCCATCACGCCACCCCGGCCGGCCGCCCGTACGCGCACGGGCGGCCGGAGATCTCTGCTCCTATCGCCAGCGCCACGCCAGCGGACCCGCGGCCATGGACTTGGGCCAGACAGGCACCCGCCGCCCATCCCGGAACTGGAACACCATCCACAGGTCGGAGTCGAACCCCTGGTAGACGCTGGGAGTCAACCGGCTGGGCTTGAACCGCAGCTTCCCGAGGGGCGTTTCCGCGTCGGTCTTGGCCAGTTCGGCCGCGACCCTATCCTTGTCGGTCGTGCCGGCCTTGTTCATCGCGGCCGCAAGCGTCGTCAATGTCACGAAGCCCATCGGCGCCATGTACTCCTCGCTAAGGCTGCCGTACTTGGCCTGGTACTTCTTGACGAACTCCTTGGACGCCGCCAGCGGGCTGGCCGACGTCCATCCGGCCATTCCGGAGACGTCACGGGCCACCGGGTTGCCCTCGAAGCCTATCGGCCAAGATGCCGGCGTTCCGAAGATCAACCGCGGCTTGAAGCCAACCTCGCGAGATTGCACCGCGATCGGTAGCGCGTCGGCGTCGAACCCGATCCAGAACAGCACGTCCACCGGATGGCGCTTAGCGCGCGACAGCAGCGCGGTGAAGTCGCCAGACCCGCTCTTGAACGACTCCATGAACGGCACATCGAACCCCCGCTTGATCAACTCAGCGCGGGTGTCTCCGACGCCCGCCGACCCAAAAGGGCCGTCCTCGTAGAGGATGGCGATGGTGGACGCGCCGGTGCCGGTCCGCACGAAATCCATGAAGTTGAAGACCGCCTCCATGTTGTGGTACGCCCACGGATGATAGTGGAACAGGTACTTGTAGCCCTCGAAGCCACGCTCCACGAGGGGCGAAGCCGCGCCCAGCATGGCGATCAGGGGCTCGTGCAGCTTTGCCGGCCCTACGATGCTGACCCCTATCGCGCTCCCGAAGATACCGGTGATCGCGTGGACCCGGTCCACCGTCACGAACTTGGTAAAGATCGGCACGCCCTTGGCCGGCAGGTTGCCGTCATCCTCGATGAAGATCTGCAGGCGGCTGCCCAGCACCCCGCCGGCCTTGTTGATTTCGTCCAGGGCCAACCGGTAGCCGGCCTCGGCCGCCTTGCCGCTGGCTGAGGCCGGACCGGTCAGCGGCAGGGAGATCCCGATCCGGACCTGCTCACGCTGCGCCATGCCTTCCGTCCCTGCCATGGCCAGCAGGGCCACCACCACGAGCACGACCGCGAGCTTATTCATCGTCTACCTCCCCTTAGGGTCGTCCTCGACCAGGAACTCGATCACGAGCCGGTTGAACTCCGCCGCCTGCTCCCAGAAAAAGAGGTGCGACGAGCCTTCGAAGAGATGCAGGCGGGCATGCGGGATGCCATCGGCCAGCAGTGCCGCGTTCGCGGAGGGTACGATTCGGTCTCCGGTGCCGTGGCAAACCAGCGTCGGCGCGCGGATCGCGCGCAGCCGATCCGCCGCGTCGTGCGCTGCGGCCGCGGCAAGCTGGCGGTGATAGGCGAACAACGGCTGGGGGTGCGCCAGACGCCAGACGATGTGATCCTCGATCGCGCCCGGGCAGGCCTTCCGGTATTCCTCGGTGGTCATCAGCGCGATCGTCCGCAGGAGGTCGGTCCGCGGGTCGCCGGTCCGATTGACCAGCACCTCCACGGCCTCCTGAGGAATCGGCGCGCTCCTCGGCCCGCCCGGCGAGGTGCAGCACAGCACCAGGCGGCCCAGCCGATCCGGGTGTCGCAGGGCGAACTCTTGGGCGATGAACCCGCCCATCGAGGCGCCGACCAGGTGCGCACTTGCGATTCCCAGGGTGTCCAGCAACCCGGCCAGGTCGTCGGCAAACACCGCGACCGAGTACGGTTCGTCCGGCATCGCCGACTGCCCGGCACCGCGGTTGTCCACCGCGATGACGTCGAACCGCCCGGCCAGCGCCGGCACCTGGTGGTGCCAGAGGCGGTGGTCCCCGCCCAGCCCGGGCACCAGCAAGACGGCGGGCCCGTCTCCTGCCCGCTCGTAGTGCAGCGTGACCGCGCCGACCGCTGCCTGCGGCATCGGGCTAACCCTCCCCGGCCTTCCCGTACGTCTCGCGCAGCACGCGTTTGAGCACCTTGCCCGCGGCGTTGCGGGGCAGCGCCTCGACAAACACCACCCGCCTGGGGATCTTGTACCGGGCCAGCCGGCCCTGAGCGGCGGCGATGATCTCCTCTGCCTCGACTCGGGCCCCGGGCTTGAGCACCACCAGCGCCATCGCCGCCTCGCCCCAGCGGGCGTCGGGAATGCCGATGACGGCCGCGTCGAGAACCGCCGGATGCTGGTAGAGGACCTGCTCCACCTCGGCGGGATAGATGTTCTCTCCGCCCGAGATGATCATGTCCTTCTTGCGGTCGGCCACATAGAGGAACCCCTCGTCATCGGCATAGCCCAGGTCGCCGGTGTGGAACCACCAGCCGCGATAGCCGCCCGTTGCCGCTGGATCGCCCGGCTGCCCCGGCGGCGAGAAGACCTCCGCGGTGGCCTCGGGCAACCCCCAGTAGCCGGAGAACAGATTGGGGCCACGCAGGCAGATCTCGCCGATCTCACCCGGCGGGAGATCGTGGTCAGCATCGTCCACGACGCGCGCCTCGACGTGCAGGGTCGGCGGGCCGACCGAACCCTTCTTCCGGAACGCGTCCTCCGGAGGCAGCAGCGTGGCCGTGGGCGCGGTTTCGGTCAGCCCGAAGCCCTGCTGGAGCAGCAGGCCGCGCTGCTCGAACTCCTCGATCACCGGGAGCGGGCACGGCGCGCCCCCCACACCGAACCGGACGCCTTGGTGGTCTCCCTGTTGGAAGGCGGGTGTCTGCAGCAGGGCCTGGTAGATCGCCGGCACGCCGAACATCGCGGTGACGCCTTCGTCCCGCAGCAGGCGGCAGGTCTCCTCCGGGTCGAAGGTGCGCTGTATGACCAACCGGCCCCCGACATGGAGCGTGGGCAGCGCGTAGAGCCCCAACCCGCCGATGTGGAACATCGGCAGTACCGTCAGGGTGACGTCGCGGTAGGTAAGCCCGATCGCCGTGCCGATGTTGATGCTGTTCCAGAGCTGCGTACCCTGGGCCAGCACCGCGCCCTTGGGCCGGCCGGTGGTGCCTGAGGTGTACATGATGATGAGCGGGTCGTCGAAGGCGCCCTGCGCGTCACTCCACGGCTGCGTGTGGACGGCTTCCTCGTACTCATCCCCGATCAGGACCAGGGGCAGCGCGAGGCGCGCCTCTGCCGCGGCGGCTCCTGCCAAGTCGCGGTGTTCGGGGTCGGCGATCATCAGGCCGGGCGCGCTGTCGGCAAGCTGGACGGCCAGCTCCGGCGGGGTCAGCCGCCAGTTGAGGGGGACCATGATCGCGCCCAGGCGTGCCAGGGCGAACAGCACCTCCAAGATCTCGACCCGGTTGAACGAGAGGACCGCGACGCGGTCGCCCCGGCCGATCCCGCGCCGCCGCAGGCCCGCGGCCAGCCCGCGCACCCGCGTGGCCAGATCGCGATAGGTGAGCCGCCGATCGCCGTCCACCACGGCCAGGCGGCACGGCGTGATGAGGTCACGCCGGTCGAGCCAATGCCAGATCCCCTGCATCAGCCATCACCCCATTGGATGGCCACCGCGCCCCAGGAGTAGCCGGTGCCGGCGCTGACCGCCACGGCCAGCATGCCGTCCCGCAGCCGGCCGGTCCGGCGGCCCTCGTGCAGTGCCACCAGGGGGTCGGCCGCGGAGAGGTGCCCGGTCGTGTCCAGGTAGACCGACTGGTCCTCGCGCAGTCCCAGCGCCGCAAGCAGGTGGTCATGGAGCGACCGCTTGGTGTGCAACACGGCCAGGAACCCTATCGCCTCAGTGGTATACCCGCTGCGCTCGCAGGCCGTGCGGATGACCTGGAGGAAGTTGGTGATGGTCAGCGGGTCGAGGCGCGCCTTCATCCCTGCGGGATCCGGGACGTCGAAGGAGTGCATGCCGCGCGCGACCGTTTCGGGGCTCGTGGGGTGCACCGAACCGCCGGCCGGCACCATGACGTCCATGGCGAACGCGCCGTCGGTGAGAAACGCGCCCCCCAGGATGCGGTTGCTTAGGTGGCCGCGCCGTAGCAGCGCGGCCGCGGCGCCGTCGCCGAAGTTGAACATGAAACGCGAGCGTGCGTTCTGGTAGTCCAGTAGATAGGACTCGCGGGAGCCGGCCACGACCAGGATCGTCCGGAGCGTACCGTCGGCCCGCAGCATGTCCGCCGCCACCTTGAGGGCGATCGGCCCACCGGCGCTGGTGTTCATCAGCTCAAAGGCGTACGCCCGATGGAGCCCCAGCGCGTGCTGGATGCGCGGGGCCACCGGCCAGACATAGTAGTCCCGGTGGTAGCTCCCGAAGTAGATGACGACGTCAATCTCATCGGCGGGCACCACCGAGAGCAGGGGGCGCGCGGCCTCAATGCACAGGTGTGAGAGATGCTCGTCGGAGGCGGCGATGTGCTTGCCCCGCAGGCCGAACTTCTCACGCACGACCTCGGCGGGTATGCCGGACCGGCCGGCGACCTCCTCGGCGCTCATGATCTGCGCCGGGAGGTAAACCGCCAGGTCCACGATGCCCACCGACGGGATCATGCGCCGCCCCCCCGGCTCCGCTTGCCGGCACCTGACGGCGGCGACCCGCCCTGCCGATCTGCGCGAGATGGCCGCCGGTCCCCACTCATCGTTGCCGGCACGGCGGCGGGCGCCAGGCCCGAGGCAATGAACTCGAACATGCTGTCCAGGGCCCGCCGCGGCAGGCCGGCCCGGTTCCACAGCGAGTAGCGCATCCCAATGAAGTTGCCGATGCCCATCAGGCAATACGAAAGGGCCTCGGGATCGGTGCGCCGGATCTCCCCGGCGTCCATCGCCGCGGACAGCCCCCGGACGTACCCCTCCGCGAAGCGCCGGTAGTACCAGCGGTAGACTTGGGGGTTGACGGACTCGGCCTGCAGCACTATGCGGTACAGGTTGCGGTGCGTGGCGACGAACCGAAGGAAGGTTTCAAAGCCCTTGCGCTCCACCGTCAGGCGATCCCCGGCCCCTGCCACCTCCTGCTGGATTGTGTGGCGCAGGGCCCGGCTCAGGTGCCGCACCAGCTCCGCGAAAATCGCCTGCTTGCTCGGGAAATAGACGTAGAAGGTGCCCAGCGCGACTCGGGCGCGGCGCGTGATGTCCGCCACCGAGGTGGCGAAGTAGCCCCGCTGGCCGAACTCGGCCTCGGCGGCGTCCAGGAGTTGCTGCCTGGTGCGCCGTCCCCGCTCTCCCTTGGGATGGGTAACCGGCCGGCGGCTATCTGGCAGGTGAATCACCCTTCAACTTTGTGGCTTCGTCACACCGTTCGCCGTGCCTATCCGATCTCCTGCTTCGCTGGGGCTATCCGGGGGGTTGAGCGGCCATCACACGCGCCGCGGACTTCACGGCGTTTATGATGTTGTGGTATCCGGTGCACCTGCACAGATTGCCTTCCAGCCCGCGCCGGATCACCTCATCGGTGGGCTGCGGATGGCGCTCGATGATCTGCAACGCGGTGAGCATCATGCCCGGCGTGCAGAACCCGCACTGCAGGCCGTGCTCCTCCCAGAAGGCTTCCTGGATCGGGTGAAGCTGGCCGTCTTGGGCCAGGCCCTCAACGGTTAGTATCTTCCCGCCGCCGGCCTGTACGGCCAGCACCGTGCACGACTTCACCGCCAGGCCGTTGAGCATCACCGTGCACGCCCCGCAACTGGTGGTGTCGCACCCGATGTGCGTACCGGTCAGCCCCAGCACCTCACGTATGTATTGCACGAGCAGGAGCCTGGGTTCAACGTTGTGGGCCGCGGTGACGCCGTTGGTCGTGATCGTAACCTTCAAACCCGTTTCTCCTCCCTGGGCGGCGTGTGGTTCAAAGCGCCATGCTACATTCTCATGCTACAACCCTGCGTTTTCTTCGGCGGAGGACCGTATCCCTTCGAGGCGGCTTGCGCCGGGTGGAAGTCCGCCACTACAATGTCTGTGCGATGCCACCGGAGTACGGCGCAGCCGCGACCCCCAGCCTCCCGAACCGCATCGTCTGGACCCCCGACCCCGCATCGGCGCAGGCCAGCCGCATGCAACGGTTCATCGAGCGCCACGGGATGGGCGGCTACGAGACCCTCTACCGCCGCTCGATCGAAGACCCTTCCTGGTTCTGGGGCGCGGTGGTCGAGGACCTGGGGCTCCGGTGGCAGCGACCGTACGACCGCGTACTGGACACCTCCCGCGGGATCGAATGGGCGCGCTGGTTCACGGGCGGCGCCACCAACCTCGTGGACAACGCGCTCGACCGGCACCTGAGCGCAGGGGGGGGCGGCAGAACGGCTGTGATCTGGGAGGGCGAGGACGGCAGCACGCGCACGCTCACCTACGCGGAGCTGCACGGTGAGGTGTGCCGCCTCGCATCGGCGCTGCGGGAACTGGGAATCGGCCGGGGCGACGTGGCCGGGGTGTTCATGCCGCTTGTGCCTGAAGTGGTCATTGCGACGCTGGCGCTGTCGTGGGTCGGCGCGATCTACGTTCCGATCTTCTCGGGCTTCGCGGCCCCGGCGGTCGCCACGCGGCTGGCCGACTGTGGGGCGAAGCTGCTGATCACCGCCGACGGCTTCCAGCGGCGCGGCCAGACGGTCGAGATGAAGCGTACGGCCGACGCGGCAGCGGCACTGGCCCCGGGCATACGGCACGTGATCGTGGTCCGGCGCCTGGGGATCGAAGTGCCATGGACCGATGGCCGCGACCTCTGGTGGCACGATGCGGTGCGCGACCACCAGGGAGACGCGCCGGCCGAGGCCATGGACCCGGAAGACCCCTACATGATCATCTACACCTCGGGCACGACCGGGCGTCCCAAGGGCACCGTGCACGTCCACATGGGGTTCCCGCTCAAGACCGCCATGGACATGGCCTACTGTTTCGACGTAGGGCCAGACGACCGCGTCTTCTGGTACACCGACATCGGGTGGATGATGGGACCCTGGCTGATCCTGGGCACGCTCTGGCTGGGCGCGGCGATGTTCCTCTACGATGGGACGCCAGACCACCCCGGCCCGGACCGCCTCTGGGAGATGGTCGCGCGGCACCGCGTTACGGTGCTCGGCATCTCGCCCACTGCGATCCGGGCGCTGATGCGCCACGGCCCTGAACTGCCGCGCCGCCACGATCTCGGCAGCCTTCGCATCCTGGGCAGCACCGGCGAGCCCTGGAACCCGGAGCCGTGGAAGTGGTACTTCGAGCACGTCGGCGGCGGGCGGTGCCCAATCATGAACTACTCGGGCGGCACCGAGATCTCCGGGGGAATCCTGTGCTGCGACCCGCTCCACCCGCAGGCGCCCACGGCGTTCACCGGCCCGATCCCAGGCATGGCCGCGGATGTCTTCGACGAGCAGGGCCATCCGGTGCGCGGGGCGGTTGGCGAGCTGGTGCTTACCCAGCCCTGGCCCGGCATGACGCGGGGATTCTGGCGCGACCCGGAGCGCTACATTGAGACCTACTGGTCCCGGTGGCCCGGGGTCTGGGTGCACGGCGACTGGGTGCGCGCGGACGAGGACGGCTTCTGGTACATCCTGGGCCGCAGCGACGACACCCTCAACATCGCCGGCAAGCGGATCGGGCCGGCAGAGGTCGAATCGGCGCTGACCGCGCACCCCGCGGTGGCCGAGGCCGCGGCGATCGGCGTGCCTCATGAGATAAAGGGCGAGGTGGTCGTGTGCTTCGCGGTGCTGCGGCCTGGGTACGAGCCCGGTGATGAACTACGCCGGGACCTGAAGCAGGTTGCCGCGGCGCACCTGGGCAAGGCCCTCGCCCCAGATGACATACAGTTTGTCCGCGATCTCCCCAAGACGCGCAACGCCAAGGTCATGCGGCGCGTTATCCGCGCCCGCTACCTGGGACAGGATCCGGGCGACGTCTCTTCGCTGGAGAACCCGCAGGCGGTCGAAGAAATCCCGACGCTGCGCTGACCCGGGCCTGCAGCGGCGGGGCCTGCGCTAGCGCTGCATGAAAGGCATCTCGAGATCTCTTTGGTCTCCCTCTGTCGTGATCCCCGGGATGTAGATCACGAACCGCCCCGACTCCCAAACGATCCGCACATTGGCTAGGCTGATGGATCCAAAGGGAATGCCCGTGGCCGGGCGCGGCAACGGTACCATGTGGAACAACCGGCCGTTCAACTTGGCGCCTGCCGGGGTACCGAGCCGAACGATCTGTCCCGGAGGGATCATCGGAGGCCCCGGAGGGCCGAACCCCAGGAAGCTGCCGCCGGAGTTGCGCAGGAGATAGAACGTGTAGCATCGGCCTCCGGCAATGACGACGTTACCGAGGGACATGGGGCGGTCGAAACAATAGGCGTCTCCCTGGCGCCTCACAGCATCGGCTTTAGGCCTGCCTATCCCCACTGGGGGCTCCGGCCTGGCCTGGGGCTCGGCCGTAGCAATAGCAACGGAAGCGAGCAGCCACACGGCCAGCAGCGCGCCGGCAAGCAAACGATGAACGCTCATCTCGATCACTCCTTTCCACGCTTTACCTAGTCTACGCTCGGCCCGCGCGGAATGTTCCCCTGCCCGCGGCGGGTCAGGTGGAGGACCAGGCGATCCACGGCCGACGGCAACACGGCGTTGAGCGCGATCACGATCCCGTAGGGCCAGGGCAGTACGCGCCGCGGCCGCGGCGATCGGTGTGCCTCACGAGATAAAGGGCGAGGTGGTCGTTTGCATCGCCGTGCTCCGACCCGGACACGAGCCTGGTGAGGATCTGCGCCGGGACCCGAAGCAGGTTGCCGCGGCGCACCTGGGCAAGGCCCTCGCCCCAGATGACATACAGTTTGTCCGCGATCTCCCCAAGACGCGCAACGCCAAGGTCATGCGGCGCGTGATCCGCGCCCGCTACCTGGGCCAGGATCCGGGCGACATCTCCTCGCTGGAGAACCCGCAGGCCGTCGAAGAAATCCCGACGCTGCGCTAGCGCTGCATGAAAGCCATCTCGAGATCTCTTTCCGTACTTCCCCCGGCCGTGATTCCTGGGATGTAGATCACAATCCGTCCCTGCTCCGGAACGATACGCACATTGGCAAAGCGAATGGCTCCCACCGGGATAGTCGTGACCGGACGCGGCAACGGCACCGTGTAGAACAACCGGCCCTTCAACTTGGCCCCGGCAGGTGTGCCCATCCGGACGAGCTGTCCCGGAGGGATCATCCGCGGTCCCGGAGGGCCGAACGCCAGGAAGCTGCCGCCGGAGTTGCGCAGGAGATAGAACGTGTAGCATCGGCCTCCGGCAATGACGACGTTACCGAGGGACATGGGGCGGTCGAAACAATAGGCGTCTCCCTGGCGCCTCACGACACCGGCCTTCGGCTTGACCTGCACCTCTGGGGGTTTCGGCCTGGCCTGGGGCCCGGCCGAAGCAAGAGCGGCGGGAACGAGCAGCCACACGGCCACCATCGCGCCGGCCAGCCATCGCTGAACGCTCATCTCGATCACTCCTTTCCACACTCTACCTAGTCTACGCTCTGCCCGCGAGGAATGTTCCCCTGCCCGCGGCGGGCCAGGTAGATGATCAGGCGATCCACGGCCGACGGCAACACGGCGTTGAGCGCTATCATGGCCCGGTACGGCCAGGGTAGTACGAGCCGCGGCCGCGGCCGGTCGGCGAGCCCCACGATCGCCTCGGCCACCCGACCCGTGTCGGTCCGCAGCCACCTGGGCCCCCGCACCCTTATGGGCATGGGCTTCCTCCGCGCGCTGAACTCGGTGCCGGCAACCGGTCCCGGGGCGACCACGCAGATGTGGATCCCCTGAGGGCGCACCTCGCGGCGCAACCCCTCGCTGAACCCTTCCATGCCGAACTTCGAAGCATTGTAGATCGTCGTCGTAGGGGTCGCGATCTTCCCGGCCACCGAGCCGACGTTGATGATGACCCCGCGCCCCTGCGCCTGCATGACCGGCAGCACCGCTCGGGTCAGGAGAATCGGCGCGACCAGGTTCACTTCGATCTGGGTCAGGATCTCGTCCTCGGGCAGGCGCTCCAGCCAGTCGTAGCGCCCCAGGCCGGCGTTGTTGACCAGCACGTCAATCGTGCCGTAGCGCGCCAGTGTGGCTTCCACGATCCGGGCAATGTCCTCGCGCCGGGTAAGGTCGGCGGGCACGACCAGGCAATCCGGCAACCCGGCCGCAAGCTGCTCCAGCCGCTCGGCCCTGCGCGCAACCAGCACTACCCGATCTCCGGCGCTGCCGAACGCCCTGGCCGTTGCCTCGCCGATCCCGCTCGACGCGCCGGTGATGATGACGGTCCGGCCGCTCATGAGAGGTGTGCCTCATCGTCGGCCGAGGTCGGCTCCGGGTCCGCGCCGTCGCACCAACTGACACTCTGGACCGGAGGCATCGGCTGTTCGTTCACCAAAAGACGGAAAACGTCGGGTCGAGCATAGTGCCCGGCCACGTCGAAGTCGAACTTCCCCTGGACGACCTGCCCCAGGTCGAGATCGGCCGTCAAAATGCCCTCCTGACCAAACAACGGGCCTGCCAGGTACTCTCCCAGGGGGCCGACGATCGCGCTGCCGCCACGCGAGAGGATCTCCGGCGATTCGGACAGCTCGTCCAGCACTTCGAGATCGGCCGGGTACATCTCCCTGGTCACAAACTGGCAGCAGGACAGCACGAAGCACCGCCCCTCACACGCGATGTGACGGATCGTGGCCTGCCAGGTGTCGCGCGAGTCGGCGGTAGGCGCCAGGTAGAGTTCCACCCCCTTCGCGTACATGCTCATCCGCGCCAGCGGCATGTAGTTCTCCCAGCAGATCAGCCCTCCCAGCCGGCCGTAGGGAGTCTCCAGGACCGGCAGCGTGCTGCCGTCACCGCCCCCCCAAATGTACCGCTCCGCGGCGGTAGGCATGAGCTTCCGGTGCTTGGCCAGCAGCCGGCCGTCCGGACCGAAGTACAGCAGGGTGCAGTAGACCGTCCCGCGGCTGTAGGTCTGGTCGCGCTCGATCACGCCGATGGCCACATACGCCTGCGCCCGGCGTGCCGCCTGCCCGATCGCCTCGGTGGCCGGACCCGGCACCTCCACGGCGTTGGCCCAGTAGCGCGCCCACGCCTTCCTGCCCTCGACGGTTCGCCCACCCACGCGCGTCCCGAACCGAAGGCCCCACGGGTATGCCGGGATGAACGCCTCCGGAAACAGAATCAGCCGCGCGCCCTCTTCCGCGGCCGCGTCAATCAAGCGGGAAGTCTTCTCAATCGTGGCCTCCCGATCCATCACCACCGGGGCCGCCTGTACCACCGCGGCGCGAACTTGAGCAAACCCGTCACCCATAGCAGGCCTCCCTAGTTGAACAGTCTCAACCGCCGGACCATGAAGAAGCCGAACACCATCGGCAGCCAGAACGTCAGGCCGCGGAAGGCCAGCGCGACGACAGTGGCCTGCGGAGCCGGCACGCCCAGCGATACGAAGACCAGGATCATAACACCTTCCACGACCCCGACCCCTTCGGGGATCGGTGACATCTTCCAGAACAGGATGCCCATAGCGTAGCCCGCCACCAGCGCGCCGGGTGCGATGGGCTGGCGGAACGCCAGAAACAGGGCGTAGAGACTCGCCAGGTCCACCAGGTGCGCGGCGAGCGCGATGGCGAGCGGGCGCCCCAACCGCCGCGGGCGCGTGCCGATCGCGATCCCGGCCTGGGTGAACTCATCCGCGCTCCGCTCGGCCCAACCGGGCCTCAAGAGCCCGGGGCTACGGAACCGGCCGGCCAGCCGTACTGCGGCGCGCTCGATCCAACCCAGGCCGCGGCGCAACTGCGCCGGATGCCACAACCCCAGCAGCAGCACGCCAGCAAGCCCGGCGGTGCCCAGCAGCAACATAACGGCGCCGGCGATCTCGTAGGGCTTGAGATGGTGCCGCAGGAACAGGTGGACCAGCCCGACGACCAGGATGGCCGCGAAGGCGCACGCATCCGCCACCCGCACCAGCAGGGTGCCGGCCAGGGCACGGGCCGGAGACTGCCCGCGCCGGGCCGCGTCGTCCACGAAGAGCGCAGAACCGGCCGTTCCCCCGCTGGGCGCCAGGGTGTTGACCAGCAGCGAGGCGAGCAGCACCGGGAGCAGGTCGCGCCCGCGACCGTCCACTTCTACCACCTTGAATGATGCCTCGAAGAGCGCGGCGTACGCGGCGTAGTACATTCCCTGTAGCAGGGCCGCGGCCAGCACCCACGGCCACAACCCATGGCGGAGCGTCGCCACCAGGTGCTCGATCTCCGTGAGGCGGCTCACTACCACCGCCACGAACGCGATCACGAGCAGTACGAGCAGCCACCTACGCATCATATCGTCTACCGCGGTCCCTCGAGCTAGGGGCACCGCAGGATATCCTGCGCCCACAGGCAGTCGGCGCAGGAGGGTGCGTTGCCCCAGCAGTCTTCATTGCTCGCGGCGTAGGCGCAGGCCATGCCGCAGTCCACGCAGGACGGGAAGCGGAACTCGCGCACCGTCGCCCTGAAGGTCACGTACTCCTCAGCGGTCCAGATCTCCGCAAGAGGCCGCTCGTCCACCCGGCCCAGCACGTAGCGGCTCACCTCTTTCCGCCTTCCATAGATGTAGCACGGATAGGAGTGCATCATGGCATAGCAGGGACTCACCCCGCCGTCCCACCCGATAACCAGCGCCCGATCCTCGACGAAGCGGCAGCGCCGGGCCGCGCCCCAACGCATGCGTGGGAGCCGGGTGATTCCCCATACCAGCCAGTCGGCCGACCTCACCGGCCAGCCCGCGGCCACCGGCAACGGCTCCGCGCGGTCGTAGAGAATATCGCCGGCCATCTCCTGGGTATGGGGCAGGAGGTTCGTAACCAGGGCGAAGGACGCGCCCGCGACCTTTGCCAGCTCCGGCAGCCGGCTCAGTTCCTCCACGTTGCCGCGGGTTGCCACGAACTCCAGGCCGATTCGTGGAGCCATGAAGCCGCGCTCCCGCGCCAGATCTCGCATGCCCCGCACATTGTCCAGAACCCTGTCAATGCCGTCTGCCAGCCCTGCCCGCGCGTACGCCTGGAGGTGCGCCGAATCCACGGACACGACAAGGGTGTCGAGACGGGCTTCAAGCAGGGCGTCGGCCGTGTAACGATCGAGAAGCAGTCCGTCTGTTGCCAGCGTCACACCTGCGCCTGTTGCGCTCGCACGGGCCACCATATCCACGATCCGGGGGTGCAATAGCGGCTCCCCGAAACCGCCGAACGTGATGCGGCGGAGGTCGGGGAAGGCTCTTAGTTGCTCGATGACAAGGTCGAAGGTTTCGGAGCCCATCTCCCCGGCCCGATCGCGCCAGGCCCTGTGAATGCAGATGGCGCAGTCCAGGTTGCAGCGGCCCATGACCTCAAGGTAGATGCGGCGGGCATCCGGCCTGGCCTGCCAGAGAGAGATGCCTTCCTCGCGGGGTTCCAGGACGACCTCCGTGCCTTCGTAGCCAGGGGGCAACGTAATGCGACCGTCCTGCCCCACGACAACCCTGCCCACAGGCAGCACCCCCAGGCCGCGCCTCGAGATCGCAGCCGTGGCCACAATTCTACGACTGCCTGCCACTCTCTTGCTCCTGCCACTCTCTTGCTCCTGCCGCTGTCTTGCTCTGGTATCATGGTGGCTGATGCCGGCGGTTCGGATCCTTGCCTTTGCCGACCTCCACGGGCGGACGGAACGCGTCACCCGCGTTCGCGCGCTGGTAGCCGAGCACGCCCCTGATCTCGTGGTACTGTCGGGCGACCTGACCCATGTTGACAAGGGGGCTGAAGCACTCTCCCTGCTCCACACCCTTCCGGTCCCGGTCCTGGCCGTACCCGGCAACATGGACGGCCCGGGTGCGGTGGACGAGATCACGCGCCACGGCGGGCTCGCCGGTGAGATACCCAAAGCCATTGCGGGCTTCTCCTTCGGAGGGCCGGACGTGCAGGCCGCCTGTGATGTGATCGTGACGCACGAACCGCCGCTCGGCACCCTTGACCTGACTTTCTTACGCACGCGCGCCGGCTCGCGCATGGTGCTGGAGCTGCTGACGCGCCACCGTCCACGCGTGCTGGTATGTGGGCACATCCACGAAGCACCCGGGGTCGCACGCCTGGAGGAGACACTGGTCGTCAACTGTTCGATGGGCAACGGCAAGAACGCGGGGGCATTGATCGAGCTCTCCGAGGAGGGCACAGACGCCAGGCTCCTCGGCGACTCGGGGTAGCCGCCGCGTTCAGGCGCGCCGCGCGCTATTGTGTCTTAGTGCCGCAATCGGCGCAGAACTTCGCCCCGGGGGCAAGCTTGGCCCCGCACTCCGTGCAGTGGGCTTCGACCTGGATCTTGGCGCCGCACTCCGGGCAGAACTTCGCCTTCTTGGCCAAGGCAACCCCACAGCTGGGGCAGGTTGCGCGCGCGCCTTCCCGCCAGCTCTGCTCCTTCAGCATCGAGCGGTCTTCCTCGGCCATCTTGGAGTGCGCCCAGATCTCCTCGACGGTGCGGCTGGACTGCGCCGCCGCCATCTCGACGCCCATGTCCGGTGCACACTCCTTGCACAGCCCCTTCTGTACGCTCCAGCAGTTCTTGCGGCACACCCAGGTGGAACAGCGGGGGCACTGGATGAACTCCGGCCGTAGTTCCGCCATGGCTTCCGTGAAGGCCGCGTCATGGGCCTTCTCCCAGCTCGCCGACCGAACGCGCTCCGAGAGGTCCGCCGCCCTGCCGAAGACCCCCCCGAACAGACTGCTGGCGGCGTCCATCGCACCGGTGACCGTGCCGGTTACGGATGCCCGAAACGGGGTGCGAAAGCCGGTTCCGCACCGGTTGCAGGCAACCTCGAACTGGAAGCCCCTATTGGTGCTCAGGTCGGAGTAGTTGCTGGTGAACTCGATCTTCTCGCTCATGCGATCACCCCTCCATCGATGCGCATCGCCGTATCAGCCGCCCAGCCGATACCCAGCTCCAGCATCTTGCCGCGGGTGGGCACGCCTGTCTCCTCATCCCAACCCATCATCGCGTAGAAGGTGCGGACGGCGTGGCCGAACTTCTCGGCATCAATGCCGCCGTTCTTCAAGGCGCCCGCGCGGGTGGGGCCGAACATCCGCTTGGGCAGGCTGTCCTGGGTTGAGGTGATCCCCTCGCGTAGGTTGAACAGGCGTCCCAAGGTGGCGACCCGCTCGCCCAGCTTCACTGCCTCATGCGTGGTGTACGACCAGCCTGTGGCGGCACGCACTATCTCCACCAGCTCGTCCACGCTCCACGGCACGAACTGGCAGCAGACCACGGAATCGAGGAAGAGGTTCCACAGGTGGGATGCCTTCTGAGACGCGACCTTCTCGTCCGACAGGTCGTTGGCGGGCAGGGGCCGGGTGGCTCCCATGCCCCGCAGGTGTTCGAATGAGGGCGAGTTCATGGTGTAGCCGGTGTCGTGCATGCCGGAGCAGTGATCGGCTCCTTGCGCCCCCACGGCATAGATGAGACCCAGACCCTGCTTGACGCGAGGCTCGTGCATGGGGATCTCCAGGCCCTTGACGTGCATGGCGAACGCGTCGGCGCCCCGTCCCAGCTTTTCGGCCGCCCGCTTCGTGCCCTCGGCCAGAAGATCGCCCAGGCCCCGGCGACGGGCAATCATCTCCACCATTTGCAGCATCGCCTCGGCGTTGCCAAACTTGAGCTCGATGCCGTCGGTATCACTGGTGGTGAGAATCCCATTCTCGAAGCACTCCATGGCGAAACCAATGGAGACGCCCAGAGAGATGGAGTCCAGGCCGTAGAGGTTGGCCAGTTCGTTGGCCTTGGTGATTGAGGCCAGGTCGTCCACGCCGCAGAGAGGCCCCAGGGCAACCAGGGACTCGTACTCAGGCCCGCCGTTGCGGCGGTTGACGTTCCAGGGCTCGCCGATCTCCACCACCTTCTTGCAGCGAACGCCACAGGCGGCGCAGGCCTCCATGCCCACACCGTAGGTCTCGAGGACCGCGTTGGCAGTGACCTTGGCAGTGCCCTCGAAGGAGTTGACGCCGAAGTTGTAGGAGGGCAGGTTGCCTATCTCGTTACCCGCCAGCATCATGGCGGCGCCGCCGGTGCCTCTCTCGTGGAGGTTCTTGGCGAATCCAAGGGGGTTGTCGGCGAAACCCTTGTTCATCATAGAGGTCAACTGGTGGATTCTGGCGGGATCGGCCACCTCAGGATTCCAGCGGCCGCTGGCGGCGATGGCCTTCAGGTTCTTGGAACCCATGACCGCACCCAGCCCTCCGCGGCCGACGGCATCTTTGAGATCGTTCATGATGCAGGCGAAGCGGACCAGGTTCTCGCCCGGGGGGCCGATGGCGGCAGTGCGAATTGTCTTCTCCCCTAACTCGAGGGCTATGGCATCCTGGGTCTCCAGGACCGTCTTGCCCCACAGGTGCGAGGCGTCCCGGATCTCTACCTTCTGGTCGCTCACCAGGAGGTAGACGGGCCGGTCGGCTTTCCCCTCCACGATGACGGCGTCGTAGCCGGCCTTCTTGAGGGCCATTGGGAAGAAACCGCCCCCCTCGCTCTTGGAATACCCTCCTGTGAGCGGAGACTTGGCGCCCACGCAGTTGCGGGTGGCGCCCGGCATGGCCAGGCCGGTCATCGGGCCGAGGGCGAAGACCAGCTTGTTCTGGGGGTCGAAGGCGTCTATGCCTCGGGGCACCTCCTTGAACAGGTAGTAGGAAACGAAGCCGGCGCCTCCCAGGTAGGTGCGGTAGAACTCCTCGTCGGGCTGGTCCACCTGGATCGTGCCAGAGGTCAGATCTACCCTGAGGACTTTGCCGGCAAACCCGCGCATCGTTGTAGCCTCCCTGATTGATCAGTGATCAGGCCGACTGACAGCCCCCTGCGATGGGGACGAACACCAAAAGGGAATCCCCATCGTTGAGCAGGTGTTCAGCATACACTAGCTGACCGGAGATGCTGGCGTTCCACGGCTCGTCGTCCGGCACACCCACGGCGCGAAGGGCATCGGCCACCGTGCTGCCGGGGGGCAGGTCAAGCGTCGTGGAGCGCCGGCCCTTGGGCAAGCGATTGCGGAGCGGGCTCATCACCTCGATCGTGATCCGCATGACCTAGCGTGCAGGTTGAGCGTTCATCCGTGACACTGGGCCTCACCCGTTCCCACTCCTGGAGCCGCTGCTAGGACTCTTCGACCATGGAGGTCAAAATCCCCCAACGCGTTATTGCCGGCGGGAGCGGAGCACCACTCCGCCGAACCTACACCGCGCACACATTCCGGAGGTGGGTATCGTTGCAGATCACGCAGATCGAGATCTACGGATACGACCTGCACTATGTCCACGGCGACTACGTGATGTCCGGCGGCCGCATCGTGCGGGCGTTGCCGTCTACCGTGGTGAAGGTGACGACCGACCAGGGGATCGCCGGCTGGAGCGAGGTCTGCCCGCTGGGCCAGACCTACCTGCCCGGGTTCGCGGGAGGCGCCCGGGCGGCGCTGCGCGAACTCGCGCCCGCGCTCATCGGCGCCGACCCTGGAAACCTGGCCCTAATCAACGAGCGGATGGACAGCGTGCTGCGCGGCCACGCGTATGCCAAGAGCCCGGTAGACGTGGCCTGCTGGGATATCCTGGGCAAGACCACCGGGTTGCCGGTTGCCACGTTGTTGGGAGGCCAGCGGCGGGATAGGTACCCGCTGTACATGGCGGTCCCGCTCGGAAGCGCCCAGGAGATGGCCGCGTACGTCCAGGCACGCCGGGCCGAGGGCATCCACCGATTCCAGCTGAAGATCGGCGGCGATCCGCTTCAGGACGCGGCCCGCGTGCGGCACGTTGTCGAGGTCACCGATGCGGATGACGTCATCATCGCCGACGCCAACGGAGGGTGGCGCCTTCAGGACGCCATCGTCGCGGCCCGTCTGCTCGAACCGCTGCCGCGCGTGTATCTGGAGCAACCGTGCCCAACGCTGGAGGAATGTATCACCGTCCGCAAGGTTACGACGTTGCCGATGATCTATGACGAAATCGTCACGGATGTGCCGTCGCTCCTGGCCGCCGTGCAGCAGGGCGGCGCCGGAGGCGTCAATCTCAAGATCAGCAGGGTCGGCGGCCTGACCAAGGCCCGGTTGATTCGCGACGTGTGCGAAGCGCTCGGGGTGTCGCTGACAATCGAAGATACCTGGGGCGGAGACCTGGTCACGGCGGCCGTGAGCCACCTTGCCGCAAGCGTGCGGCCTGAGGCGCTCTTCACCGTGTCGTTCATGAATGACTGGACAAAGGAACACGTCGCGGGCTACCGGCCGCGCTCTCAAGACGGCTGGGGCGGACCCGCACCGGGTCCTGGCCTCGGCGTCGAGGTGGACATCCGGACGCTCGGCGAACCGCTGTACGTGGCGCGCTAGAAGGGGGGAGGCCTGTGCGCCTCCCCCCTCTGCTTCCGCGTTCCCACCAGTACCGGAGCGATCCGCTACCGTCGCAGCCAGGCCTTGTGCGCCATGACGCGCTCCGCCGGATGAATGATCAGGCCCTGCGCGGCGTGGCGTATGCCGGTGACCTGTGCCTCGCTGTGCAGGAAGAGCCAGGGCGCGTCGTCCATGATGACGCGCATGGCATCAGCATAGATCTTGTCGCGCTCGCCCTGGTCAACGGTCCTCCGGCCCAGGTCAAGCAGGGCATCCACACGTTCATTCTTGTAGAAGCCCCGGTTGTTGGAAGCCGGTGCCCACTGCGACGAGTGGAACAGGGCGTAGAGCCCGTAGTCCGCGTCGCCCGTCACGGTGCCCCAACCGATCATGTACATCTGAGTCTCGTTCTCTGGCTGCGGCCGGCTCGTGAAGGCCAGGTAGGCGCCCCACTCCATCGTCCTCAACTCGAGCTCTATCCCTACCCGGCGCACTAACCCCTGGATACCGGCGGCTATCTCCGCATCGCGGATGTAGCGCCCGGACGGATGATGGAAGACGGCGCGCAAGGGTCGGGCTCGGCTGAACCCTGCCTCGCGCAGCAGCGCCTCGGCCCGGTCCAGGTCCCAATCATAGGTCATCGTCTTGGAATATCCCTCGACGTTGGGTGGGATGGGCGCATCGGAGACCCGGGCGGTGCCGTTCAGGACGCTGCTGACTATTGCGCGCTTGTTGACCGCGTAGTTTAGTGCCTGGCGGAGGCGCCGGTCGTTGAACGGCGGGCGGGTCACATTGAACCCGACAAAGATCGTGCGGAGACTCTCGGACACCAGCACGCCTAGGTCCCGGTGGCCCTTGAGCCGGTCGATCTCGCGCGGGGGCACCCGGACGGCCACATGGATCGAGCCGGCCTCCATCGCCGCCAGCCGCGCTCCGTCGTCCGGGATCACGCGGAACTGCACCTCGTCAACAAAGGCCTTCTCTCCCCAGTAGTCGTCGTTGCGCGTCACCACGACGCGGTCGCCGCGGATCCATTCCTTGAACTTGAACGAACCGGTCCCCACCGGCTGCCGGGCGTAGTCGGCGCCCAGCCGGCGAATGGCCGTCGGGCTCTGCATTCCCACCGCACTGTGCGTTAGGTGGGCCAGCAGTGGTGCAAACGGAACACTGGTGACCAATCTGATCGTCATGGAGTCTACCACGGTGACGCTCGTGATGCGGTCGATCAGGAACCGGAACGGCGCCCGCGTGGCAGGATCAAGCATCCGGTCGAGGTTGAACTTGGCCGCTTCAGCGTCAAACGGGGTCCCGTCATGGAATCGTACTCCGGGCCGGAGCCGCAGCGTCCGCGTAAGCCCGTCTGGGGACACCGTGTGCGAGGCGACCAGTGTGGGTTGGATCTTGCCTTCGGGCGTGAGCTCGAAGAGCCCCTCGACCATGTGTTCCAATATGGCGAAGCTCGGTGCGTCCACGGCGATTGGCGAGTCGAGCACCACCGCGTCCGTACCGGACGCGATGATGAGCGCTCCGCCGCGCGTGGGGGTCACGGCCGGAGCGGCCAAAGCGGAAACGCCCAGCGCCCCGGTCAATGCGATCGTCGCAAGAGCGGTCAGGAATCTACGCATGCGATCTGATCCCTCCTTAGAATGACTGGTGCTCAGTGCGCGCGATGATCTCGTCCTGCAAGGTCTTGCTCAGCTCGCAGAAATAGTCGCTGTACCCGGCGACCCGAACAATGAGGTCCCGGTACTGCTCCGGATGCGTCTGCGCCTTGCGGAGTGTTTCCGCCGTGATCACGTTGAACTGGACGTGATGACCGCCCAGCGCGAAGTAGGAACGCACGAGGTGGACGAGATTCTCGATGCCCTTCTCGCCCTCCAGCAACTGCGGCGTGAACTTCTGGTTGAGCAAAGCTCCGCCAGTCCGGACGTGGTCCATCTTTCCGGCGGAGCGCAGGACCGCCGTGGGCCCCTTGCGGTCGGCTCCCTGGACGGGAGAAATCCCTTCGGAGAGCGGCGTCCCCGACATGCGACCGTCGGGGGTTGCCCCTGTAACGGAACCGAAGTACACGTGGCACGTGGTCGGAAGAAAGTTGATGTGGTAGTGTCCGCCCTTGGTGTTCTTCCGGCCGTCGACGGCACGGTAGTATATGTCGAACACCTCTCGCATGATCTCGTCGGCGTAATCGTCGTCGTTCCCGTACTTAGGAGTCTTGCTGATAAGGATCTGGCGAATGCGCTCGCGACCTGCAAAGTCATCCCCGAGGGCTTTGAGCAGGTCCGGCATCCTAATCGTAGGATTGTCGAAGACATGATGACGGATCGCCGCCAGGCTGTCGGTGATCGTGCCGATCCCGACGCCCTGGATGTAGCTGGTGTTGTATCGCGCGCCGCCGCTGTTGTAGTCCTTCCCCTTGACGATGCAATCATCGATCAGGATCGAGAGGAACGGCACCGGCATGTAGTCCGCGTACAGCCGCTCGATGGCGTTGTTGCCGCGCACCTTGATGTCTACGAAATGCTTCAGTTGCCGATGAAACGCCTCCATCAACTCGGGGAATAACGAGAACGTCGCCGGATGGCCTGTCTCGATGCCGATCCGCGCTCCCGTGCGCGGATCCACTCCGTTGTGCAGGGTAACCTCCAGCACCTTGGGAAGGTTGAGATAGCCCGTCAGGATGTAGCTCTCCTTACCGAACGCCCCGGTTTCCACGCACCCGCTCGCTCCCCCGCCGCGGGCATCTTCGATCGTCTTGCCCTGGCGTAGGAGCTCTTCCACGATGGTGTCGGCGTTGAATACCGACGGCTGCCCCCATCCCTTGCGAATGATCCTGCACGCGGCCTTCAGGAACTGGTCGGGGCTCTTGCGGCTGAGCTGGATGTTGGAGCCGGGCTGAACTAGCCGCATCTCGTCGACGACCTCAAGGATGAGGTACGTCACGTCGTTGACCCCGTCGCTGCCGTCCGGCCTCAGTCCGCCGCTGTTGATATTGGCGAAGTCGTTGTAAGTAGAGCTCTCGGCCGCCGTGACCCCGACCTTAGGCGGAGCCGGTTGGTTATTGAACTTGATCCAGATGCACTCCAGCAGCTCTTTCGCCCTATCGCGGGTGAGCGATCCGTCAGCCAAACCCTTCTGATAGAACGGCTGGAGATGCTGGTCGAGGCGCCCGGGGTTGAACGCATCCCAAGGGTTGAGTTCCGTGATCACGCCGAGGTGGATGAACCAGTAGGCCTGAAGCGCTTCCCAGAACGTCTCGGGCGCGTGAGCCGGGACCTTCCTGCACACGCGGGCGATCTCTTCCAGTTCGGCCTTCCGCGCCGGGTCCGCTTCCTGGACGGCGAGTTCCTGCGCGCGCTCGGCGTGCCGGCGCGCTAGGGTGACGACGGCATCGGCGCAGACGGCCATCGCTTCGAGCTCCTCTTTCTTCTCAAAGGCCTGAGGGTCGTCGAGGAAGTCCAGGGCCTCCAGGCTGCGCCGGATATCGGCCTTGAAGTCCAGCATGCCCTTCCGGTAGATCTTGCCGTCGAGCGCGGTGTGGCCGGGGGCCCTCTGCTCCATGAACTCGGTGAAGATGCCTGCCTCGTAGCACGCCTTCCAGTCGCTCGCCATCTCCTGGAAGATCCTGTCGCGGATCGTCCGCCCCTGCCAGAAAGGAATGACCGTGTCACTGTAGATCCTCAGCATGTCGTCGCCCACGCAGAACGCGACCTTGTCGCGGCCGTCCAGGGTTCTGAGGTCCTCGAGGCTGTGGCAGCAGAGCTCGGGGTATGTGTACGTATCCTTAGGCGCCGGCCCCCGTTCACCAACGATCAGTTCGTCGTCACCAATCCAGATGGACTTGTTCTCCATGACGGCCTTGAAAGCACGGGCGCGCCGCATGGGTGCTGAAAGGGAATCGGTCCGCCCGCAGGAATCCGTCACCAGAACGGCGCGCTCCGGCGATAGTTGAGGGGTTGCCTTCAGGCTTTGCTCCCGAAGTCTACGCACACGGTTCGTCATGGTCTATCCTCCAACCGAGACAGTAGCGACGTACGATCGCAGGATCATCGCTACCTCTTGCACCCGTGCGGGTGTTGGCCGCCCGACCGTCTGCAACTGAAAGGCCTCCCCCAGACGCTGGTACTTCGCGATGCCCGTATCATGGTACGGAAGCACGTCAACCTGCGTGATTCCGCCGAGCGATGCCACAAACCGGCCGGTCTGCCGGATGTTGTCCTCATCGTCGTTAATGCCGGGAATGACCGGAACACGGACGATCACGTCCCGGCCCGCCGCGACAAGTCTGCGCAGGTTCTCGAGGATCAGGCCGTTGGGTATGCCGGTGAAACGGCGGTGTCGTTCCTCGTCAAGGAGCTTGAGATCGTACAGGAAGAGGTCCGCAGCCGCAGCGACGGCCTCGAGCACAACCGGCGCGGCGTACCCGGACGTGTCTACGGCGGTGTGAATCCCCCGGGCTCTGCAGCCTTGCAGGGCGGATAACAGGAAGTCGTGCTGGAGGAGCGGCTCTCCTCCCGAGAAGGTGACCCCTCCCCCGGACTGGTCATAGAAGACGGTGTCTTTGTCGATCTCGACCAGGACCTCGTCAGGGGTCATTTCCCGACCGACCAGTTCCCGCGCCCCTGAGCAGCAGGCATCAGCGCAGCGCCCACACCGGATGCACGACTCGCGCACCGTCACAAACGCGTCGTCTTCGCGCCGGATCGCCCCCTCCACGCACGCTTCCAGACATGCGCCGCACCGAATGCACCGGTCCGCGCGAATGACGAGCTCCCGTCGGGTGAGAATGGACTCGGGGTTGTGACACCACAGGCACCGGAGGGGGCATCCCTTGAGAAAAACGGTCGTGCGGATGCCGGGCCCGTCATTCACGGCGAACCGCATGATGTTGAAGACACTTCCCGTCATCGGCAGGAGCCTTTCTCTCAGACAGCCCCGATAGGCCTGCCTAGCGGTAGCGCGCACCCGCACCGTATCAACAAACGGAACCCGCCGCGCTAGGGGCGTGTGGCCCGGTACTCGCTGACGTTCACTCGCTCTCCCCAGGCGAGATGCTCGGCCATCGCCTTCCGCGCGGCCTCCGGCGACCTGGCCTCTATGGCTTCAAAGAGGATCCGGTGACCTTCCCGTGAGCTCGGGATGCGGTCCGCGCTTGCGGTGATGCTGACCATGCGCACGAACATGAGCAGCTCGCGCATCGAGTCGATAAGCTGGAGGAACAGGCGGTTATGGGTGGCCCGCAACACCGCGTCGTGGAATGCTACATCGTGAATTGCGTAGGCCTGCGTGTCACCGCTCGACCTGTCGAGCGCGTCAAGCTTCTGGCGCATGGCGGCGAGGTCGCCTTCCGTCGCCCGCTCCGCCGCCAGCGCGGCGGCCTCGGTCTCGATGACACGCCTCAATTCGAGGCTTTCTCCCATGATATCGTCGATCGCCCCAATCTCAAGCCGCGCGGCGAGGATCTCGTGTGAGAGATCGCACCATGCTGCGCGCTCGCTCACCCGGCTGAAACGCCCCTGACGACTCTCGACCATGCCCAGGGTGGCCACGATCTTCAGGGCCTCGCGGATAACTGGTCTGCTGACCTCGAACTTGAGGGCGAGGTCGCCCGACGAGGGAAGTGGCTCACCCGGCCGGAAGTGGCCGAGGAGGATGCTATTGATCAGCGATCGAGCTGCCTGACGCGAGAGTGTCTGTCTCGCGATCGACGGAAAGCGCGCCGATGACGGCGCGTCACGAGAAACCGCTGCTGAGGAGACTCGGCGGGACGACCGATCGGCACCCGCAACCGACCCCGCCGGGACTGCAGCAGCGCGATTTCGTCTCGAATCCCGGCCCATACCCTCGCGGTCGCTCCTTGGTCCGGCAATTCCCATGAGAAGGTCTTATAAGGTTACCTTACAAGTCGAACAATAAGGGAGAACATTTCCAAAAGCAATAGGCAAACACCTGCTATCCTCGGCGATACCGCGACCTGCCCATGGACTTGGCCGACGCCACGCTCGGTGCTCTGGCCGAGGAGCGCAGGCTAGGAATGATCTTCTCCGCCGCGGATGGGTCGGGGGGTAGTAGGTTATGCGCGTCGTAGACTAGGGTCCGTGCCGCTGCGGCAGGTTGGCGGCCTACCGCGCGGCGGCAGGTCCATTCCGGATCAGCGCCTTGGCCTCGGCGACGGTGAGGCCGGCAACTCCCAGCCGATGGAGATCGCGGCCCTCCTTCCAGAAGTCGCGCCGGTACAAAGCACCGCACACATCCACCAAACCCGCCGTCGCCCGCACGTCCACCCCGGCCAGACGCCCGAGCGACGCGATGGGCACGAGACCCGTGGGCACGTCTTCCAAGACGTAGCGCACATCCAGCGAGCGCGGGGCGGCTATGCCCGCGTAGGCCGGGTTGCTGAGGATCCGGTCGTATAGCGTAACACCGCTGACGCCCTCGTAACTTCGCTCCAGCCAATCGGCGGCCGAGATGGCGCTCACATCGTACGCCCGCGCCACGGCGAGCCGCTCCTCGTCGATCGCCTCCAAGAACCGCGCCACGGCCGGCGTCATGTCGCGATAGAACTCGAACGGCACACCGGACTCGATGCGCGCCACGCTCAGCACGACCGTGCCGGGATGGAAAACAGCCCCCATGTTGTCCAACCCGGTCTCCAGCACGTCCCGGGCAGCGACGAACTGCGGGTACAGAGGACGCAGAACTTCCAGGACCCGCGGTGTATCGCTCGCGGGCAGCGCGGCCAGCGGCACCTGGCGCTTGATGCTGTTCACCCGGACGCGGGCCGGACCCGAAATCCGGCAGGCGAACAGTAGGGTCTGGGCCTCCGACACCACGACCCGGCCCTCCACACCGCGGCTCGCCAGCACCTGGCGGAACTCCAGCGCACCCCCGGTGCGCCCCGGATTGAGGACGATGACCTGCCCGTCGCGAAGGTGGGGGCTGCACGCCTCAGCCATGAAGGCGTGGGCATTGGCCGGCACCACCACCAGAATGATGTCGGCCTCGGCTATAACCGGCGCGATGTCCGTCGTCACCAGCTCCAGCCGTCCAAACCCGTCAATGGCACCCTCCAGCCGCACGCCGCCCGCTGCCTGGATCTCAACGATCTCATGCGCGAACTTGTTGTAGAGGCGAACCGGGTAGCCACGCAGGGCCAGATCACCGGCAAAGGCGTGCCCGCCGTTGCCCGCTCCCAGGACAGCCACTTTGGGTTTCATGGTCGCTACCTCCTCCCCGCGTACTGCTGGACATCGAGCGGTATCAGCTCGCGCTTCATGACCCGCACCGCCTGCTCGGGGTTCACCCTTCCGTACAGCCCGCCGATGATGCTGACCAGGTACTGGGCATCCAGCAAGACGGGTCCCCGGGGCCGCAGCACGTGGGGCTCGGCAGGATTGTAGAGCACGCCCCGCGCGATCAAAGCCAGGTCGTCCAGGTAGCGAGGCGCCTTCTCCTGGCACTTGTGATACACGGTGCCCCCAATCAGAACGACCGCCACCGGCTGATTGAGCAGATTGACACCGTACTGCAGAAAGTAGGTTTCGGTTTCCTCAACGTATCCGGCATGCTTGCGGGTGGCCGTGGCGAGGATCTCGTGCGCCAGCCATGCCCGGGCGGCGTTCTCGATCGCGGTATCCGGAACGACGTGGGGATTGGAGGAGAGAAAACTCAGGTATCGGTCGAGGTCAACCTCAACCTGGCCGTTGCGCGAGTACAGGAACTGCGAGAACTGGCCCGCCCCGGGGACGAAGGCGTCGGGGAGGTTCCGGCTCAAATACTCGGACAGTTCACGCTGCATCTCGCCGTTTCGAAAACGTTCCAGTTCCTTCAGGTTCTCGGCGTTGTAGGCGAGCCCGTACTTGCCCTCGACCCGGCGGTAGGCCAATGGGCTGTTGGGAGTCTTGAGAATGGTGCGCTTGACGCGTCGGGCGTTGTCCGGCCCTTCATAGATGTAGAGGGGGTTGTCGGACACGTTGGAGAAGAAGTCGGTGGTGGCGCCCCCGATATCGAGCGCCATGATGTCCCCCAGGCCCTCCTCGTTACCGTGGCCGTGCGCCAGCAGATTGATGCCCCGGAACGCCGCTCGAGGCGTGGGGATGAAGGGGGCGTCCATGTACTCCTCCACCACGTCGAAGCCCTTCCCGCGGATGATGACCGTCTGGAACAGTTCGCGAATGGCTTCGTTCACGACCTCAATGTGAAACCGGTTCACCTCGGGCATCACGTTGTCGGTGATCCGGACGTCCACATTGTTCCAACGGAAGATGTGCTCCACTTGCTCGCGCACATCATGGTTGCCGGCGTAGATGACGGGGACGCCGTAGCGCGTGTAGGTGGCGTTCTTAGCGTTCTCGGCCAGCAGGCGCGCGTTGTGCAGTTGGGTCTCGGAGTCGCCCCCATCGTTGACCCCACCGGCGATCAAGATGATCTCCGGTTGGTCAACGGTGTAGATGCGGCCGGCCTCTTCCGGCGTCAGCTTACCGTCGTAGCTGGCCACCAGTTTGGCGCCGGCGGTGAGCGCGGCGAGTTCCGCCGCGAACCCCGATTCCTCCCGGGTAAGAGCGATGGTCACCATCTTAAGGCCGCCCTTGGCACTCGAGCACGGCAGCCGGATGTCAAACCTGCTCATCGCCTCTTCGAGGGGCTTCCAGTCTCTCCGCTCCTGGCATGCCGACAGAACGCCCATCCCGTCGGCCAGCCCGACACGGATATCGTCAACCGTCGTCGGCACGTAGCGGAGATCGAACTGCTCGGTCTGCACGTCGAACATGCCCACTTTGGTGAAGGTCGAGCCAAAGTCCACGACCAGTACCTTTTTGGCGCGCGCCTGCACCAGGCCGACGCGCCCGGCGACGATATCCTCCTTGCCGCTGGCTTCCTCTTCCTCTTTCTCGGTCTCGGTGATGTAGGTCTGGTCGGCTGCGACCGATATGCTCCTGTCGAAGTACCAGGGGTAATGATGGCGCACCAGGTCCACCCTGGTGAACTCGTCCTTGACCGGGATGCCGTTCCACTCCTCGATCCGGCATGCCCCTCCGACCACCTGGGTCCGGCACTTGCCCACCATCTCGTAGCGCTTGTCCACCACGGTGAGGTGCGGCGCCTGGAAGAGCCCGATCTGCAGGGCCAGCTCCAGCGCGTCGGGGCTGATAACACCGCACGTTCCCGTCGAGTAGTTCCTCTCGTCCGCCAGCGACAGCAGCATCGTCTCGTAGTTGCGCTCGGGGTCCTCGCCGGGCTCGTGGGCCCACTCCAAGAAGTTCGCCACGGTGACGGGACCACAATACCCGCCAATGAGCGCACCGTGCAGGACGTTGTACATGCTGGTCTTCTTCAGCTCGGCGATGCGGTCGCGCACCCAGGGATCGGCCCAGATGTTGGGCACGTGGCCCTTGGCGAAGTCCCAGCAGACCTGCTTGGTGATCTGGCAGGACTCGATGATGTCCTCGGCCTTGGCCTCGTGGTGGGCTTCGGAGTGGGTCACGACGTGGAGAATGTGGGGCTCGAGGTAGAGCTGCGTGTAGATCCCAAAGGCCAGATGCCCCTTGGCCTGGTACAGGTCGGGCGGGAAGCTGGGCAGCCCAGAGCGCGTCTGCCGGATGATCGTGAAGTCGAAGTGTCGTTCGAGAGGCTCGATCAGCTCGTAGGCCGCCTTCATCTTCGCGAGGTCGTCGAGCGCTGAGATCTCAGGGGGCAGCTCGAACATCATCTGCATGACGTAGTGCTTGACGCCCAGCTTGAGCGCCATCAGCCCGCAGAGCACGTGATCCGCCACCTGCATGTCATCGCTTGCGTAGCGCAATCCCCACTGGTGGGGATCGTTGATCTCGCACGGCTTGCCGATGCTCGCCCAATAGCGGATCGTGTCGTAGTGCTCGCGGAAGGAGTCGTGAATCGAGATGGGGCCGCGTCCGTCCATTCGGTTGTAGAAGAAGATGGGAACCGCGGGGAAGCAGGCGTTCAGGTGCTCCTCCCACAGTTTGGCCAGTTCGAGGAGCTCGTCGGTGCCCGTGTAGATGCGCGCCATCGGATAGTTGCCGCGCCGCGTCGCCGCCTTGAGCCGCTTGAGGTCCTCGATGCTGCGGATGGGCGCTCCGCCCTGCCCCGCCAGGTACCTCGAGGGATCCTCCTCACCTCGGATGAACTTGGCCAGCATCTCCTGCGAGGTTTGGTCGGGCGCCAGAGATACGATCTCCAACGCGCCCGCGTCGGCCAGCGTCTCGATGCCGGCGATCGTCGGTTCGATCGTCTCCGCGGCTATGCCGATGTGCGCGCGGATTATCGGCCTGTTTTCGCGCTCCCGCACCTGCCGCATGCGCTCGACCAGATAGTCGGACCACTGAATCTGTTCCGTGACGCCGTGGACCGGCTGGCCGCGCGCAAAGCGCTCCAGCTCCTCCATGGTTATGTAGTCGTCGGCGATCACCTCGAAGAAATTGTGGAACGCGGGCTTGTGCCTGTACTCCTCGGCCACCGCGTCCAGGTCATAGTGGCGTTCTTCAATCGGCGTGAACTCGTCTCGCTCGAGCGGCACGCCGGTCATCGCGCGCACCAGATTGGCCGCCGGGCGCAGCCCGCCGAAACAGTAGCGAATTCCTGACTCGCCGGGTTGCAGCTCGAACTTGCTGATCGTCTCGATGAACTCTGTGATCAACTTGTCCACGTGCAGGTCGCCCAGCCGCATCGAGACCCCGACGACTTCGGGCCGCGCTTCGCGGATCTTGTTCACGACCTCGGGGATGGGCACTGCGGGGCCCAGCTTGACCGCGATGTAGCCCAGCTCGAGGTCCTGCAGCCAGTCGGCAAATCCCTCCACGCCCAGGTTGTGGACGCACTTGCCGATGGCGCCGACCATGACGCGGCGCTTCTTTGCGTGACCGTCAGCGGTGGTATCCATTCGCCCCTCCCTCAGGTTCCTTTCGCGGTGACGACGTGCTCTCCGGGCAGGCCCTCGGAAGACCGGGCCTACAGGGAATATGCGCGGCGGATCGCGAACCGGTAGCGGTCGCCGCGATAGTACGCCGCATCGTACGTGATCGGCGCGCCGGACGCGGTATAGACCGTCCGCGTGCTGGCGATGATCGGCGCTTCCTCTGGAATGCCCAGAGCGCGGGCGATCGTCGGCGTCGCCGCAGCGGCCTCGTATGTCTGGGCAACCTGGGCCGGCTCGAGACCGGTCACCCGGCGAACGTGCTCTAGCACTAACCCGAAGGTGACGCGGCCTTCTGCCTCCGCCGCGAGCAGGGCTCTGCCGGTGGGCTCGCCGGTCTCAAGGGGGAGATGAATGCGGTAGAACGCCAGCGGGGCGCCGTCGGCCAGGCTCAGCATCTCGATGACGACAACACGCTCGCCGACGGGCAGCCCGAGTGCCTGGGAGATTGCGGCAGGGGCAGCGAGCTGGTGGATACCCACCAGCCGCGAGGACGGTGTGTAGCCGGCCGCGGACACGGCCTCTGAGAACCGCACCACGCGGGTCAGATCCTGATCGATGCGCGGGCCCGCGACAAATGTGCCCCGCGCCGGCACCCGCATCAAGAGCCCTGCGGCGACCAGGTCGCTGATGGTCTGTCGAACGGTCGTACGGCTGACGCCGTACGCCACGCAGATTTCGCGCTCCGAGGGGATCTGCTGTCCCGGCGGGAACCGGCCCTTCCGGATGTCGCGGGCGAGCGCCGCACCGAGCTGGTTGTGGAGCGGGGTCGCCGTTCTCCGCTGAAGCTTCATCGCACCGTCCTCGAGAGGTCCTGTCTGGTCATGACCAATAGTAACCAACTACGACCTGACCGGGCCGTATTCCTGCCGAGGTACCTCTCCCCGGACTCTCGCGGCGGGCTTCCAACGGAATCGGGGCCTCCTGTACACACCCGGACGCTCCTGGAGCGGGTCGCCGAGAGATCGTCCTGCATCGGGAGGGGATCAGACTGGTCGCAGAGACAGGGGGCAACCTGCCTGGACTACTCGGCCTCGGATGACACTGCTAGCTCATAGAGAACGCCATAGCACAAAGGCCAACGTGGAGAAGAACATCCTGGTGGGTGTGTCTCGGCAGCTTGCGCTCGATCGCTGGTTGTAGTACAATATCATTGAAGTGTCATACAACATGGAGCCAAGGGAGTGCAGCATGCCTACGAGTGTTCGTTTGGATCGAGAGCAGGAGGCCCGGCTGCGTGCCATAGCCGAGTCTGAGGGAGTCCCATTGTCGGAAGTCTTGCGGCGCGCGGCGCAGCATTACTTGAGTGAGATGGGCGGCCCTCTGCGGGTGCGGCTGGCCGACGCCGTCGGCACCGTCCGATCGGACGGAGGCCGTGCCCAGCGCACCGGCGAGAGCTTCAAACGCATCATCAGGCGGCGGTCGTGATTCTCACCGACGCCGGGCCTCTCGTCGCCATCGTTGATCGGGGCGAACCCGACCACAAGAAGTGCGTGGATGCCCTGGCCAAGCTGCTCGGGCCCATGCTGACGACCTGGCCCGCGTTCACCGAGGCGATGTATCTTCTCGGCGATGCCGCGGGCTGGCAGGCACAAGAAGTGTTGTGGCGGCTTCAGCAGCGAGGAGACCTGGTCGTGGAGATGCCTGCACGCCTCGACTATGCAGTCGAGCTCATGCGGCGATACCGTGACCTGCCCATGGACTTGGCCGACGCCACGCTCGTTGCTCTGGCCGAGGAACGCGGGCTCGGAACGGTCTTCTCCCTGGACAGGGATTTCCAGGTGTACCGACTGGCACGTGGCAAGCCGTTCAAAGTCATCCCTTGAACCTGGAGGCCTTCACGGCATAGCGCGGCCACAATCGTCCTGGTGCACTACCTGTCCGGCAACTCCGCCCGGCCCACGTGGCCCATCGCAAGGCGAGCTGTAGCGTAGACTACTTCCCCTTCGACTAAAGTGCCGTTGGTCCCGATACCCGTCACCCAAGAGTTCGCTAGCCTCTCCAACTCCTGGGGGACCCCGGCGTCTTCCGACGACCGCGCGATGACGCCTGGGCTCGCATCCCTGCCCAGCCGATTCCCGAGTGACTTTGCGCACGATCCGGACAACGGTCCTCCTCGCGTTTGAGTAAAGTCCAGGGTAGCAGTTGAGGGGATTTCGGTAGCGAAGCAGAAAGACCTCACGACTTCTCTCGGCAGAGAAAGGGGTGAGGTCTTTCCGTGGTGCAGTCGAGCATCTCCAGCATGCTACAGGAGCAACCGAACTTCAAGACCCTGGAGCTGCGGCTCTGGGAGGAGGCGGCCGCGGCGGCGCGAGCGGAGTTGACGGGGGTGCTGGAGGCGCTGGACGCGGCGCTGATGGCGCGGCGGCCGGCGGGGTTACGGCACTGCGGGTGGAAGCGGCGGGTGGTGGAAG